>CAVCWF010000035.1:0-2495 GCA_963605945.1 Lachnospiraceae bacterium | reverse complement strand
CAGCAGGGGAGCGGCGATGATGGCTCTGTGCCGTACCGGCAGCGCGAGGAAAATCGGCAGGCGATAGTCCGCTATCTCCTGATTCTCAACCGTGCAGCCGATGATAACGTTCTCATAGTCGCCGCCCCAGTCGGGCGGCAGACATTCCGACAGACGGTCGATGCGCTTGGTGAAGAAATAGAAGAAACAATCCTGCCTGCGGCGAATCATATCCCAGCAGTCCTGCCGCCATGGGTCGGCGTCGCTCAGCAGAAAGTCGGAGGTGAAGCAGGTAAAGACGATTTTGCCCGGCGGCAGCTTCCAGCTTCCGTCCCGCTTTTTCTTGACGGGCAGGTCGAAGCTCGCGGTCTTGCGGCAGACGGAGGCGGCCTCCTCCGTGCCGTACATCGCATCCTGCCGGTAGACATAGCAGTATTTGCACCCGGCGCTGAGCTTTGTGCATCCGTGCCATGGGTTCCAGTTGGCGTATATGCTCTCGCCCCGCGGCATGGCGGTCACCTCCTTCGGCATGATTGTAAGAAAACCACCAAGCAATAGGCGGTGCGGCGCTTCATGCTTGGTGTTCTTTCGTATCCGGTAAATGAGCGTGACTCAGCCCCAGACTTCCTCGGCAATCTCCTTGACGAGCGCGAGCTTTGCCCACTGCTGTGCCTCGGTCAGCTTGTTGCCGATCTCACAGCTTGCGAAGCCGCACTGCGGGCTGAGGCAGAGCCTGTCGAGCGGGAGATACTTTGCCGCCTCGTGGATGCGCGCGATGACGCCGTCCTTGTTTTCAAGCAGTGCGCGCTTGGTCGTCACCAGACCGAGGACGACTTTCTTGTCGCCGCTGACCGCGGCGAGAGGCTCGAAGCCGCCGCTGCGCGCGTCGTCAAACTCAAGGTAGTAGGCGTTGACGTTCTCGCGGGCAAGCAGAGTCTGCGCGACGCCGTCGTACGCGCCGGAGTTGGCGTAGGTGCTGTGAAAGTTGCCGCGGCAGACGTGAGTGTTGATGACGAGGTCGTCGGGCTTGCCGGAGATGGCGGCGTTATTCAGCTCAAGCAGCTGTTCTTTGATAGCCTCAAGACCCTTTTCGTCGGTGCCGAAATACATGCAGGCCATCGGGTCAACGAGCATACCCCAGCTGCAGTCGTCAAACTGGAGGTTGCGGCAGCCTGCGGCGTAGACGTCGGCGATGAACTTCTTGTAGCCCGCGGCGATGTCCTCGGCAAGCTCGCGGTTGTCCGCGTAATACTTTCTGGTGTTCTCCAGCGCGAAGGGCATTATCATCTGCTCGATGAACTGTGCGGGCGCGGGAATGGTGAGCTTTGCGACGGTATTCTCGTCCTCAAGCGCCTTGACGAACTTGAAGTGCTCCACGAACGAATGGGAGTCGAGCGAGACTTTACCGGTGAGGTAGGTGTCGTCGAGCATCGCGGCCTCGCCGTGGAAGGGAAGCCCGGTTTTGGTGGGACTGTGGCCTACGCCGTTGAAGCCCCACATGAAGTCGAGGTGCCATGTCGCGCGGCGGAACTCGCCGTCGGTGATGACGTGGTAGCCCGCGGCCTTCTGCTTTGCGACGAGGTCGCGTATCGCTTCGTCCTCAACGGCCTTGAGCGCCTCGGCGTCTATCGCGCCGCTCTGGAAATCTGCGCGCGCCTGCTTGAGCGCCGCGGGGCGGAGAAAGCTGCCGACATAATCATATCTGAAGGGTGTGTTCATATCCTGCTCCTTTTGTGTGTTTTCGCCATGATTATACGACCGTCCTCGCGGCAAGTCAATTATGCATTTAGACGATGTTTCGGCGAAAAGCAAAAGCCCGGCGCAGTTATGCGTCGGGCTTGCTTATTGCGTTTACAGGTGCTGGTCGCGGTCGATTTTGTCGTAGTGCTTGAGCATGAAGCACTCCATGACGGAGGTCAGCTTCATGTCGAGATTGAAGAAATACACGACGAAGGTGACGGCGAAGAAGCCGAGGCCGGCTATGCCGAGCTTTATCATCAGCTTGCGGAGCTTTTTCCAGAACATCTTATTTCCTCCTTACCAAGACTTCTCGTCCTTGAGATTTTCAAGGCTGGGATCGACAGGCTCTTCCTGCATGACGGTGCGCATGTAATTGTTCACCTGCTCGCGCACACCCTGACGGGATATCACGCGCGGGTCGAACAGGTCGTGCGTGACCCAGACGAGGTGGATGCCGTGCTCTCTGGCGCGCTCCTCGAACATGCCGTGCATACCGTCGAGCGCCTTGCAGCTCATGTGCTCCCATAGAATGACCATGTCGGCGTTGAACTCCGTGCAGTACTCCCACAGCTCGTCAAGCAGAACCTTGTAGCCGCCGTGGGTGCGGTTGCGCATGATCATGTTTTCGGTCAGCCATGCCATATCGTAGTAGGCCTGCTCGCGGTTTTCGGGGGTGTCCTCAGTGACAAGCTCCTTGGTAGAGACCATGGAGAGCATATCGGTCAGCGGCACGATGCCCCAGCAGTTGAGCAGCCACACGAGGAAGTCCATATAGA
>CAVCWF010000034.1:0-2394 GCA_963605945.1 Lachnospiraceae bacterium | reverse complement strand
CTGGAGCGCGGGACGCACGGTGTCCGCGGTGGAGTAGGTCGCGCCGCCGAGCAGTGCGTCGGCCTTGCCCATCTTGACGAGCATGGTGCCGAAGTAGTTGCCCTTCATCAGGCTTGCGCGGCACTCGTCTGCGGTCATCTTGCCCTTGCGCAGCTCGACCATGGTGGCGACCATCTCGTCCATGCGGTCGTAGGTGGCGGGGTCGAGGATCTCAAGACCCTCGATGTCGAAGCCGCCCTTCGCCGCCGCGGCCTTCACGTCGTCAACATTGCCGACGAGCACGGGGGTGAGGAAGCCGCCCTTCTTCAGGCGGTCGGCGGATTCGAGGATGCGCGCGTCGGTGCCCTCGGTGTAAACTATCTTGCGGGGATTTTTCTTCAGAATCTCGATAAGATTTTCAAACATGTCAAAATTACCTCCAAATAAGAGTATAGGACTTACGAGCACTAATTTACCACGTCTCCGCGCTTTTTTCAAGGACTTTGCGGGATAATAAACCGATTTAGATGAAATAATGCGAAAATGCCGCGCATCGCTTCCGACGGCGCGAAATTTCCGGCAAATTTTCTATTTACAAATCCTTTACATATCTGTATAATATACAAATCGTAATCACGAAGAGAGAGAAGAGAGAAGCAATGGACAGAACCTTTCCCAAGACGCTCTCGGCGCTGCGCCGGGAGAAAAATATCAGCCAGCGCAAGGCGGCGGCCGACCTCGGCATAAGTCAGGCGCTGCTGAGCCACTATGAAAACGGTACGCGCGAACCGGGGCTTGCCTTCGTCTGCCGCGTGTGCGACTATTACGGCGTGACCGCCGACTACCTGCTCTGCCGCAGCAGCCAGCCTGCCGGAGACGGGCAGCCCGCCGAGGCGGCGCGCATATTCCTTGACCGGCTGCGCGGGATCGTCAGCGAGGCGGAGCGCGCGCTGACCGGCCCGGAGCTTAAAACAGGAGACTGACCGATGACAGATCAGAAGCTGATACGCAATTTTTCCATAATCGCCCATATCGACCACGGCAAATCCACGCTGTCCGACCGCCTCATCGAGAAGTGCGGCGCGGTGGAGCAGCGCGTGATGGAGGATCAGATACTCGACAATATGGATCTTGAGCGCGAGCGAGGAATCACGATAAAGGCGCGCGCCGTCGGGCTGAACTATCACGCCGCCGACGGGCTGGACTATACCCTCAACCTCATTGACACGCCGGGGCACGTCGACTTCAACTATGAGGTCAGCCGTTCGCTCGCGGCCTGCGAGGGCGCGGTGCTGGTCGTGGACGCGTCGCAGGGCGTCGAGGCGCAGACGCTGTCGAACACCTATCTCGCGCTGGACAACGACCTTGAGATACTGCCCGTCATCAACAAGATCGACCTTCCCGCTGCCGACCCGCAGCGCGTCAAGGACGAGATCGAAGAGATAATCGGCATCCCCGCGCAGGACGCGCCGGAGATAAGCGCGAAAATCGGCCTGAATATCGACGCGGTGCTGGACGATATCGTCAGGAACGTCCCCGCGCCGTCGGGCGACCCGAACGCGCCGTTCAAGGCGCTGATTTTCGACAGCCAGTACGACAACTACCGCGGCGTCATCGTTTTCATGCGCGTGATGGACGGCGTGCTGCACCGGGACGACGAGATACTGCTCATGTCCACCGGCGCGAAGTACAAGGTCGTGGAGCTGGGGCACCTGCGCCCGATAGGGCTTGACCCCTGCGACGAGCTGTCCGCCGGCGACGTCGGCTACTTTACCGCCAGCATCAAGAACGTCGCGGACACGCAGGTGGGCGATACCGTCACCAGCGCCGTCACCCCGACCGCAAACGAGCTGCCCGGCTATCGCCCGGCGCGCCCGATGGTCTACTGCGGCATCTACACCGAGGACGGCTCGAAGTACCCCGACCTGCGCGACGCGCTGGATAAGCTGAAGCTCAACGACGCTTCGCTTTCGTACGAGCCGGAAAGCTCCGTCGCGCTCGGCTTCGGCTTCCGCTGCGGCTTCCTCGGACTGCTGCACATGGAGATCATTCAGGAGCGTCTGGAGCGCGAGTTCAATCTGGAGCTTGTCACCACGCTGCCGAGCGTTATTTATAAGGTAGTCAAGACCGACGGCAGCGTCGTCATGGTCGATAACCCGCATAATTATCCTGAGGTTGCGAGCATCGCCGAGGCGTACGAGCCGTATGTCAAGGTCTCGATAATCACGCCGAACGAGTTTGTCGGCAATATCATGCCGCTCTGTCAGGAGCGCCGCGGCGACTATAAGAACATGCAGTATCTCGACACCCGGCTTGTCGAGCTGCACTATGAGATGCCGCTCAACGAGATAATCTATGACTTTTTCGATACGCTCAAGGCGCGCACGAAGGGCTATGCCTCGCTCGACTATGAGC
>CAVCWF010000033.1:3234-4165 GCA_963605945.1 Lachnospiraceae bacterium | reverse complement strand
GGAGAACGCGGCTGCAAAGCAGATGACGACCATGGGGCCGAGCGTGGATATCGCCGCCTGATACAGGCTTTCGACCATGTCCTTCAGCGTCAGACGTTTGCGGGCGAGGCCGTACAGCGCGCTGTAAAGCACGGCGATCGCGCCGGACTCAGTAGCGGTGAACGCGCCGCTCATAATGCCGACAAGGATGATGACCGGGGTCATCAGCGCGAAGAACGCCTTGGTGAACGCCTTCCATACCTCCTTCGCCTTTGCGCGCTTCTTCGGCACCATGCCGATGCGCTTGGCATGCAGGTTGCAGTACACCATGAAGCCGATACCCATGAGGATGCCGGGCACCATGCCGGACATGAACAGCCGGTTGATGGGCATATTCGTGGCGCTGGCATAGATTATCATTATGATGCTCGGCGGGATTATCGGGCCGAGGTTGCCGGACGCCGCGATGAGCGAGCAGGAGAAGCCGTCGTCATAGCCCTCCTTGCGCAGACCCGGTATCATCATGGAGCCTATCGCGGACGCGGAGGCGTTGTTGGAGCCGCACATTGCGGCCATGAGGATGCCGGTAAGGCAGGTAGTCTGCGCGAGTCCGCCGCGGATATGGCCGACGCACTTATCGCAGAAGTCGATAAGCTCCTCCGTTATGCCGACGCGCTCCATGAGGTTGCCCGCCAGCATGAACAGTGGGATGGCCATAAGGGCGAAGGAGTTTGTGGAGGTAAAGGTTCGCTGCGCCATGACCATGGGGTCGATTCCCGCGTACATGAACGTGAACGCCGCGGAGGCGCCCATCGTAAACGCGATGGGCATACCGAGAACCATGAACAGGAAAAACAGGATTATCAGCATTGCAAGCATCATGCTTCACCGGCCTCCTTCCCCGCGCCGCCGTGCACAAGGCCGATCACGCGGTAAATGACGCTCTCAACGG
>CAVCWF010000033.1:0-3224 GCA_963605945.1 Lachnospiraceae bacterium | reverse complement strand
CCTCGGAGACATAGATATACGCGGTAGGGATATTAAGTCCTTGGAATATGTTAGCTCCGGCCTTGAGAGTGTACCGGAGTCCGCCGTAGCCATAGTACACGGCGAATATGCCGACGATGATATCCATGGCTATCGCGGTGTCCGCCTGAAGCTTCGGCGGGAAATGCTCGACCACGAGGTCAAGATTCGTCGCAAGCTTCGTGCGGTACAGAATGGGAATACCGAGCATTATCACCCACACGAACAGGAAACGCGACACCTGTTCCGACCATGTGAGCGAGTTTTCCAGAACATAGCGGCAGAAAACGGAGACGATTATCACGACCGTGAAGGTAAACATGGCCACGATGATTATCCACTTGAACACCGCCTGAATAAAGTCAAGTATCTTTGAAAACACTTTCAAGCTGCGGACACCGTCCTTTCTCTGTATAGTGCTGCTTTTGCGCGCTGCCGGAGCGGCTGCGGCTTACTTGCCGTACTTGTCAAGGAACGCGTATGCGGCCTTGACATAGTGGTCGGTGCCGAAGCGCGCTGCGCCCGCGCCGATCTGGCCGCCGGTCTTGTTGACGATACCGCCGTGGCAGATCGGGGTAATGCCGGTCTCGACGACCTTCATAATGTCGATGCCCATGCCGGGGCCGGTGAAGTCGAGCAGAGGGATGGGGAAATTCTTATTGGTGCCGGCGCAGATGGTGCGCAGTTCTTCGCTCTGCGCCTTAGCCTCGCGCCAGCCGCCGTTGCGCAGGCGGAGCACGGTGGGTGCTGCGGCCGCGGAGAACGCGCCCATGCCGTAAGTCTCGGTCGCGGTGGAGTCGCCCATGTAGGGGACGGAGTCCTCCAGCGTCCACTGAGTGGAGAACAGCGTGCCTACAAAGCGCGGCGCAGCGGTCTTGAACCACTGTTCGCCCAGACCTGCGACCTTTATACCGGTCTCCACGCCGTTCTGGGCGATGGAGGTGACGATGGTGCAGTACTCCTTGCCCTTGATGCTGCGCATGGATGCCAGAGAGCAGCTCATGCCCAGCGGGTGGAACCAGCGCTCGTTGCCGACGAACATCTCGACGACACGCTTCATGTCCTTGACGGGTATCTCATCCGCGTCAAGCAGCATCGGGACGATCTCGCTGACGAGCATATTGCCGCAAGCGGCCTGACGGGTATGGCTCTCGTCGCCCATCATCATGCCCTTTGCGAGAATGTTGCGGACGTTGATGCCGCCGTACTTTTTCAGCACGAAATCGACGATAGGAGCGAAGAAGTCCTCGATCTCAAGCAGATTCTTTTCGATCTCCGGATTCCACATTGCCCATGCGCCGAGGCCGTTTCTGCCCTCGAAGGGGATGCAGTAGGCCTTGTTGCCGTGGACGACGTCCTCAGTGACGTTGACGACCATGTTATGCGTGACGATACCGGCGGCAGCGCCGATCGCGTACATATCGTTGCAGGAGGCAAGCTCTATTTCGCCCGCTCTGACCATTGCATCCGCTTCCTCGACGGTCTTTGCAAGACCCGCGTGTATCGCGCCGTAGCATACGCCGCGCTTCTGCACACCGATCATGTGATCCCAGTCTATCGGAGGGCCGGAGTGCATTATCATGTTCTCCTTGAAGCCCGGAATGGCCTTTATCGCCTTTTCGAGGCCGACCCAGTGGCCCTCGGCGGCGTTCAGAGTCTCGATAGCCTCGGCGTTGGCTTTTTCTATCTTCTCCTTCAGCGTCGGCTCCATGGTGCTTATCATGCGGCAGAGCTTTGCATCCACGGGCGGCTTCCATGCGAGGTGGATGGCCTTGACGCCCTGATCCTTTATGCCGTCGGCAAAGGGCTTAACGCCGATGTTGATGACGGCGGGTTCCTGCTTAAACATCTTGTATTCCATTATTGCTGCCCCCAATCAAGAAACAATAAGTCCGGCCAGCAGAGCCGCTTTGGCGTTGCTGGGCTGGAGAATTACTCCGTACTCCTTCAGGCGCGCCGCCTGCTCGGCGACGTTCTGCGGCTCGATATCGGTGCCGCAGAGAGAGGCGATGACGCAGATGTGACGTCCTTCCTCGCGCTCGATGCGCTGTATCTCGCGCAGTGCGTCTTCCATAGCGCCGACGGGGTCGGGATGAATGGCGTGGCCGTACAGCAGGTCGAACAGGATAACGCCGACCTCTTTGTCGTGCGCTTCCTGTATCATGCGATCCACAAGGATGGAGGGATCCATGACCGGGTGCGGCTTGCCCTTGGTGAACACTTCGTCGCCCATGTCGACGAGAGAGTTTTCAAGGCTCTGGTATCTGTCCTCAAGAAGATCGACCTTGCCGAAGGCGATGTTGGAGTGCATATTCGGCACGAACTCCTGAAGCAGCGTGACAGCCTCTTCGCTGTGCGTACCGCCGCAGAACAGGCCGCGCATGTACTTCTGCTCCGGAGCGAGCTTAGCACGCTGCTCGGCTGCAAGGCTGAGAAGAGCTGCCTTGTCCTCGGCGACGATGTCTCTGTCCGCCGGGGTGCGGCGGCCGTTGACGAGGTCGACCGCCATTATTGCCGCTTCCTCAAGGGTCTTGGGCGCGTATGCGCCTGCTGCCTTGATTTCTTCCGCGTTGCCGCCGAGGAAGAAAATGACGCTGGGCTTGTTCTTGGGGAGGTTTGCGTAGATCTTCTTCGCCACGCTCGGATGAGGCGGCTTGGAGACCATGACGACGACCTCGGTCTCCGGGTCATTGGTGAAGTAATCAATGGCCTGAAGGAACATGATGCCGCCGATCTTCTCGCGCAGGTCATGTCCGCCGGTGCCTATGGCTTGGCTTACGCCCTCGCCCATGTTATGCACCAGCACTGCGACCTCCTGAAGTCCGCTGCCGGATGCGGCGACGATACCGACCTTGCCGCGGCGGATCTTGCTCATCAGGCCGAGGGAGACGCCGTTGATAACAGCGGTGCCCGCGCCGGGTCCCATGACGAACAGACCCTTCTCGTGGGCGATCTGCTTGATTTCAAGCTCCTCATCCTCGTCCATGTCGCTGAAAATGAAGAGGTTCATGTCGTTGGCGAGAGCGGTTTTCGCTTCGTCGAGCGCATACTCGCTGGGCAGGGAGATGATGCAGATGTTTGCTTCGGGCATGGCGCTCTTTGCGGCGGTGAGCTTGCGGTACTCGACCTGCGCCTCGCCCGCGCCGGATTCGGCCTTGCCGCCGGCGATCTCCTTGACCTTCTCCTCGGCCATCTTCATAACGTCG
>CAVCWF010000032.1:0-3311 GCA_963605945.1 Lachnospiraceae bacterium | reverse complement strand
AGGAAGTCTTCGGCGGCTCCGTCCCCAAGAACTTCTTCCCCTCCGTCGAAAAGGGCCTGCGCAACGCAGTCGTCAAGGGCGTTCTCGCCGGATACCCGCTGGTCGGCCTGAAGGCCACTCTGTACGACGGCTCCTACCACCCCGTTGACTCTAACGATATGGCCTTCCAGACTGCCGCCCGCCTCGCATATCAGGACGGTATCCCCAAGGCCAAGCCCACCATCCTTGAGCCTATCGGCCAGCTCTTCGTCACCATTCCTGACGAGTATCAGGGCGCCATCATCGGCGACATCAACTCCAAGCGCCGCGGCACCATGATGGGCTCCATGCCCGCCGAGGACGGCATGACCACCATCGAGGCCGAGGTTCCCCTCGCCGAGATGACCTCTTACACCATCGACCTGCGTTCCATGACTCAGGGCGCCGGCTCCTTCACCTGCAAGTTTGTCCGCTACGAGGAAGCTCCCGGCAACGTGCAGCAGAAGGTCATCGAAGAGGCAAAGGCTCTGGCAGAGCAGGAGTAAGCTTCTAATTTCAAAAGCGTTCCGGCGGACTGGCAACAGTCCGCCGGGTTTTTAGAGACAGTTTTGTGACCGCTGCGGCAGAGCCGCATGGAGGATTTTTATGATAGGCAAACTTACCGGACTGAAGGATACGCTTTGGGCGATCGGCATAGGGATATGCCTCATCGCGGTGCTCTTTGGGCTTATCTTCGCCATGGCGCACGGCTACGGCGGCAGCAGCGAGAAGCCGGGGGTCGATCTCGGCGCGGCGAACATCAAGGACGAGGGCACGGCGCAGCAGGCACCGCTCGCACCGGGCGAGCTGAACGAACTGAAGGAGACGAAGAACGCCGGACAGGAATATCTCGCAAGCCTGACCTTCATCTGCGACAGCACCATGATCGGGATGCGCGACTACGGTATGCTCTCCGGCGGCAGCGCGAATACGCAGGTCTGGGGCAGCACCGCGGGCACCATACCTATTGACAGCCTTTCGTCCTGCGTCATCAAATATCCTGCCGACGGCTCCGAGATATCCGCCGCGACGGCGGCGATGATAGCTCAGCCGAAGCTGCTTGTGCTGTGCGTCGGCAACGACGGGCTGGCTTCCGCATCGGAGGAGGCGTTCCGCGCGGCGTATAAGGGGCTGATCGATTCCATCCGCTCCGCAAGCCCGGACACGAAGATAATCGTCTGCTCGCTCCTGCCCGTGGCCGAGAATTACACCGGCGCGGACGGGCTTACGAACGTGGCAGTCGCGCAGGCGACGACGTGGCTCAAGCAGGTCTGCACCGAGGCAAGCGTCTATTACGCGGATATCTCTTCCGTCCTGACCCTGAACGGCTCGCTATCGTCGGAGTATTCGTCCGGCGACGGACACGCGCTCAGCAGTGCCGGATGCAGCAAGGTTCTCGAATACCTCAGCACTCACGCTGTTGGCTGATATAACAAAACATCCGTATGATTATCATACGGATGTTTTGTTTTGTGTCAGGACAAATATAGAGGTATATAGGCAAATATAGTGGAGACTTGATTATTTTACGCTGAACAGAATGTCACCGTAGGAGGGGTACGGCCAGTACTCGGCGGAGGTGTGAGTCTCAAGCTCGTCTACGACGATGCGCAGCTCGTTCATTGCGGCAAACACTACATCCTTGTAATACTTCGCCTGCTCAAGCGAGCCTTCGACGTCCTTCACGCCCATGACCGCATACTCAAGCTCGCGGGTCTTCTTGACTGCGGCGGCGGTCAGAGAGCTGATGCGCGCGGCAAGCTCGGTTTCAAAGCTGCAGTCTATGTCGGCACTGAGCGCTTTCTTCGCAAGCGCTGTGTCGGTGAGCTCCTTGGAGTACGCGCTGACGGCGGGAAGAATGTCCTTCCAGACCATGTCGAGCATCGTCTGCGCCTCGATGTGCAGCACCTTACAGTAGCCGTCCAGCTTTATCTCGTAGCGGGCATGCAGCTCAGTGGGAGAGTAGACGCGATGGCGGGTGAAGAGTTCAACGTTCTTGTCGGCGAGGTAGTAGGGGACGCAGTCGGGAGTGGAGCGCAGGTTCAGCAGCCCGCGGCTCTCTGCCTCGTGGATCCAAGACTCGTCATAGCCGTTGCCGTTGAAGATGATGCGCTTGTGCTTTGCAATGACGGACTTTATCAGATCGTGCAGGTCGGCCTCAAAGTCGGTGGACTTCTCCAGAATGTCCGCGTACTGACGCAGAGACTCGGCGACAGCAGTGTTGATGACAACGTTTGCGCCGGAGATGGACGCGGAGGAGCCGAGCATGCGGAACTCAAACTTGTTGCCGGTGAAGGCGAACGGGGAAGTGCGGTTGCGGTCGGTGGTGTCCTTCGGGAACTTAGGCAGGACGTGAACGCCGACCTTGATAAGCTCCTTTTCCTTGCCGCCGTAGGGGACATCGTGCTCGATGGCGGTGAGGATATCTTCAAGCTCAGTGCCGACGAACATGCTGACGATGGCCGGGGGCGCTTCGTTCGCGCCGAGACGGTGATCGTTCGCAGCGGAGGTGACGGAGATGCGGAGCATGTCCTGATAATCGTCGACCGCCTGAATGACCGCGCAGAGGAACAGCAGGAACTGAGCGTTCTCGTATGGCGTCTCACCCGGCTCAAGCAGGTTCACACCGGTATTGGTGACGAGCGACCAGTTGTTGTGCTTGCCGCTGCCGTTGACGCCCGCAAAGGGCTTCTCGTGCAGCAGGCACACCATGTCGTACTTCTTCGCTATCTTCTGCATCAGCTCCATGGTGAGCTGGTTGTGGTCGGCGGAGATATTGGTGGTGGTGAAGAACGGCGCCAGCTCGTGCTGTGCGGGGGCGACCTCGTTGTGCTCGGTCTTGGCCATGATGCCGAGCTTCCACAGCTCCTCGTTCAGCTCCTTCATAAAGGCGGAGACGCGGGGCTTTATCGTGCCGAAGTAGTGATCCTCAAGCTCCTGACCCTTGGGCGGCTTCGCGCCGAAGAGGGTGCGGCCGGTGTACATCAGATCCTTGCGCTTCTCGTAAACGCTCTTGTCGATGAGGAAATATTCCTGTTCGGGGCCGACGGTCGTGCGGATGGAGGTGACGTCGTCGTTGCCGAAGAGCTTGATGACGCGCATACCCTGACGGTTGATGGCCTCCATGGAGCGCAGCAGCGGAGTCTTCTTATCCAGCGCTTCGCCGCCGTAGGAGCAGAACGCGGTCGGGATGCAGAGCACGTTGTCTTTTATAAATGCGTAAGAGGTGGGGTCCCATGCGGTGTAGCCGCGGGCCTCGAAGGTGGCGCGCAGGCCGCCGGAGGGGAAGCTGG
>CAVCWF010000031.1:0-5648 GCA_963605945.1 Lachnospiraceae bacterium | reverse complement strand
CAACGACTTTTGGAGCGAAGCAGCATTTTGATAATATCAAAATGCTCGGCGGATGAAGCTTGTCAAAAAAGTCCTGTGAGGACTTTTTTGACAAGCTGAAGGAACCCCCGAACGGTGTTCGGGGGTTCCCTTTTGCTTTATCAGTAATTTTCCTTGCGAAGCTCGAAATACGCCTGCGGGTGGTTGCAGACGGGACATACTTCGGGCGCTTTCTCGCCGATGGCGATATGGCCGCAGTTGCGGCACTCCCAGACCTGTATACCGCTCTTCTCAAAGGCCTGCTTCTCCTGAACGTTGCTCAGGAGCTTGCGGTAGCGCTCCTCGTGCGCCTTCTCGATTGCCGCGACGCCGCGGAACTTCGCCGCCAGCTCCGCGAAGCCCTCTTCCTCGGCCTCGGCCGCCATGCGCTCGTACATGTCGGTCCACTCGTAGTTTTCGCCCTCAGCGGCGTGGAGCAGGTTTTCCTCGACGGTTCCAAGCTCGCCCAGCTCCTTGAACCAGAGCTTTGCGTGCTCCTTCTCGTTGTCAGCCGTTTTCAGAAACAGCTCCGCGATCTGCTCGTATCCGGCCTTCTTGGCGACCGACGCGAAATAGGTATACTTGTTTCTCGCCTGCGACTCGCCGGCGAAAGCGTCCCACAGGTTCTTCTCGGTTTTTGTTCCGCTGTATTTATTCATGTTTGTGCTCCTTTCAAGCTCACAACGGTGATGCTTCTATAATAAGCTTTGCCGGGGAAGAAGTCAATGAAACATGCTGTACGAGCCATTTTTTCGCGCGGCTTTACCTTTAAATGGTGTTAATGAATTAATTAGCTAAACCTCTTGACGCTTCGTACTATGTAGGATATAATCGGCATGACAGAGAGGGTTCATGCCGCTCCCCGTCAGAATTTCATCTATTTATGAACATGTGATGGGGCGCGTATGAAAAAGTTTGCAGTCAGCTGTGAAGTTCTCTACCCTCTGGCACTGATGTGCATGTCCTTGTCCTCCGCTTTTCTTGTCAAGGCCAATCTTGGCCTGCCGCTTGCAATACCGTATATCGTGTTCAGAGCCAGCGGGATATTTACGCTCGGCCAGTGCGAATACATCGTGCAGGGCGTACTGCTGACGGCGATGTGCCTGCTGCTGCGCAGGCTGCGCGTCGCATACATCGGCTCGCTGCTGACGGGCTTCCTGTGCGGCGTGCTGCTCGACCTCTACCAGAAATACATCCCCATGTTTGACATCGCGCCGCTCGCCATGGCGGCCATGCCCATGGGACTGCGCATCGTGTTTTTCGTCGTCGGCTTTTTCTTTATGTGCAGCGGCGTGGCGCTCATTTACCGGAGCTACTTCCCGCCGAACGTCTACGATTCGTTCGTCAAGTACGTGAGCGAGCGGTTCCATGTCAACCGCGACAAGTTCAAGATCTGCTACGACATCACCGTCTTTGTCCTGTCGCTTGTGATGTCCTTCTCGATATTCGGCAGACTTATGGGAATATCCGGCGGAACCGTGGTGTCGGCGTTCCTGTCCGGGCTTACCATGATGGAGCTGGGGCGGCTGTTCGACAGGTTCTTTGTCGTGTACTCACACTGCCCGCGTCTGGCGCATTTCCTGAATCCCGATTACAAGCCGATACCTTTCCCCGAAACCGCAGCAAACCCCGCCGTAAGATAACGGCGGGGTTTGTTGTTTCTATTATCAGAGAAGCTTTTTATATACCGTGCGCGCGGGGTTGGCGTGGGCTTTGAGCATGGCGAGCACATCGCCGTCTTTCCCCTCCATCTGGCGGCGGGGCAGGACGAGCGCCTGATAGGGAGTGCTGTAAATAAGCATCTCCTTCTTCATCCACACGATAAGCGCGATGTTATCCCAAGTCAGCTCGGCGCGTTTTTTTCCATCGTTGGCAATTATCTTTTCCGCCGTGAAGCTGTACGTCACCGGCACGGCGACGGCGGCCGCCTTTGCCGATTGCAGCAGGTACATTATAGGCGTGACTATGGGATTGAGCGCGCCTATGCAGAGGCAGATCACCGTCAGCAGGACGCTGATTTTTCCGGCGGTGCCGATGCCCAGCGCGATGAACGCCGCGCTGATGAGGAGCCTCGCTATGCCCATGGCGCATACAAAGGTATGGTACATCTTATATGCGAAGATGTCCTTCGCGGCTGGCTGCGCGGTCACGGAAACAAAAGAGGGAGTCGAAGAGTCCATATAGTCACCACTGTCTGTCTTATTTTAATATGCCTTGATGGGACTGCTGTAAAATGCGCAACGCCGCGTGCAGCAGTCCCATCAAATTCCGCATTTCTGCAAAATCTGTTCATCGGCGCGGAGCAAAGGGAGCCTGTCGGCTCCCCTTGCTTTCTAACGCCAAGGAGATTCTATGTAGTTCCGGTTATCAACCGAACATCATGTTGGGGATAAGGGTGGATATCCACGGGAAGGCCGTGATGAGCAGCAGGCCGAGGAGCAGCGGGACGAAGTACGGCACCATTGCCTTGACGATCCTCGCAAAGCTCAGTCCGGTGACAGCCTGACCGAGGAAGAGCGCGGTTCCGAAAGGCGGGGTGAAGATGCCGATAACAACGTTCAGGCAGATAACGACGCCGAAGTGGATCGGGTCGATGCCCATCGCGATCAGGGACGGGAGCAGGATCGGAGTGAAGATCATGATCGCAACGTTGGAGTCCATGAACATGCCGATTATCAGGAAGATGATGTTGATGATAATGAGCAGACCGAACCAGCTCATGTTGAGGCCGGTGACGAAGTTCTGCACGATGGCGGCAACGCCGGCGCGGCTGATAACCTGCGCAAAAACGCTTGCGGCGCCGCAGATGAAGAACATCGCGCCGATGTTGGCGACGGACTCCTTCGCCGCGTTTACAAAGGTCTTCCAGCTTACGGTGTGGTAGCAGAAGATCGCGACCAGAAGAGCGATGACGGAGCAGACCGCGGCCAGCTCAGAGGATGCGAATTTGCCGCTGTACATACCGGCCAGAAGCAGGACGGGAACCATGAAGCCGGGGATACCCTTGACGAATATCTTCCAGCGGGTCTTGCGATCGGACGGGCCGTCGTAGGTGGGCCATTTTTTCTTATGTGCAAGGTAGGACACGGTGCCCATGAACAGGATGCACATAAGGATAGCCGGGAGAATACCTGCTGCGAGCATTCTGATACCGGACTGCTCGGCATACAGGGCGTACAGCATAAGGGGAATGGACGGCGGGAAGAGGGGGCCGAGGGTGGAGGAGGCGAGGGTGATGCCGGTGGCGTCCTCAAGGGAGTAGCCAGCGTTGACCATTGCCTTGATCTCGATCTTGCCAAGGCCGCCGATATCCGCCAGAGCCGCGCCGGACATGCCGGCAAAGACCAGAGACGCGATAACGTTGACCTGCGCAAGGCCGCCCTTCATCTTGCCGACAGGGGTGACCATGATGGCGTTGAAGATGGAGTCGGTCAGGTTGAGGTGATTCATGAAGGTGCCGGCAAAGATGAACATCGGGACGGCGACCATGTTGATGGAGTTCATGGAGGAACCCATCTTCGCGACGACCGCGCCGAGGTTGACGCCGTTGGTGATCAGGTACAGGCCGCCGACGAAATAGAAAATATAACCGACGGGAGTTCCGACTACGAGCAGCAGCAGGAAGAGAACAACTATTGATGTTACACCCATTATTTATTCTCCTCCTTTTCTTCATGCTCCATGCGGAGTTCATCCTCGATGGTAAGCTCCGGCGCGTTCTCCGCGACGGTGTCAATGTCTTTCTTTACAAACAGGTCGATGACTTCTGCGAAAAGCTCGACCAGAGAGAGCGCGATGCCGACGCCAAGGACGCCGTAGTACGCGAGGTTCGTGAACCCGCTGGCGACCATGGTGCCCATGCCGACCTTAGTAAGCCAGATCTTGAAGCCGCTGGCCATCATTATAAGGCAGGCAAGCTCCACGAAAAAGTGGATAACGCTGAAAATTTTCTTAACAACTTTCGGGGAAATATCGTACACAAAGGTGACGCCGATATTGGTCTTGTGATAGAGGTTATAGGGCATACTCGTGAAAACGAGGATGATGACAAACCAACAGGCTATCTCATAGCCCCAGACGATGCTGACGCGGAACAGCTCACGCATGAGAACAGTGAATGCAATGGTAGCGACGGAGGCGTACATGCATATAGACTGAACTACGAAAAAGAGCTTGTAGACCCACTCCAGACCGGGGCGCAAATAGTTTTTCTTGAGCATTTTAACGGCTCCTTAACGTTAGATTAATCTGCAAAAGGGAACAGATGAACTGTTCCCTTTATTGCAAATGCTTAAAGGATAAAATTAGTAGTTTGCGAGGTAATCGGCAATGTAGTCGAAGTACTCGGCGTACTGCGGGTAGTTCTTCTCCTTGAGAGCGTCAACGCCGGCCTTGAAGGCATCGACGTCAAGACCGTCTTCTGCGGTGATGATGGTCATGCCGTTGTCGGTGAGGAGCTTCTTGTACTCTTCCTTGTTGGTCTCAAGAGTCTCGTTCTGGAACTGCTGCTGGGCGGCGATACCGTCTCTGAGAACCTGCTTCTCAGCGTCGGTCAGGCCGTTCCAAGTATCGGTGCAGATGTACTGAGCCGCAAAGTCGAACATGTGGTTGGTCTCCATGACGTACTTCTGGCAGTCCCACATCTGGTAGGAAGCGAGGGTGGCGTAGGGGTTCTCCTGACCGACGACGGTGCCGGTGGTCAGAGCGGAGATGGTCTCAGTCCAGTCGATGGGGATGGGAGTGCCGCCCATACCCTCGATGCACATGGTGTAAACGGGGTTGGTGATGCAGCGGATCTTCGCGCCCTTGAGGTCAGCGGGGGAGTACACGGGGAAGTTGCAGGTGAGCTGACGGGCGTCGATGGAGTAGTTAAGGGCAAAGATGGTCATGCCGGAAACTTCGTTGCACTTGTCGATCATCTCGGCAAGAAGGGTGTTCTTCTCAAGGTCAACTATCTTAGCGCCTTCGTAGGGATCGGTGTACAGGTAAGGCATGGACCATACTTCCATCTCAGGATAGAAGGTAGCCAGCTGAGCGAAGGAGCAGCCGCCGAGGTCGATGGTGCCCATGATGGCGCCTTCGAGGGTCTCCTGAATGCCGCCGAGTTCGCCGTTGTAGTAAACGTCGATCCAGAGGGTGTCGCTGTTGTTGTTGACGTAGTCAACGAAGTACTGAGTGAACTGGCCGTTGGTGGATTCCTTGGAGTTGTGCTGGTTCATAACAAGGATCTTTCTGCCGGCAGCCTTTGCCTCATCGGTAGTGGTGGGGGTAGAAGCGGCGGCGGAATCGCCGTTTTCTGCGGGAGCTGCGGATTCTTCTGCTGCGGGGGTCTTGTCCTCAGGAGTGGTCGCGGTGCTGCCGCATGCGCAGAGCGCGAACACCATGACGAGAGCGAGGATCAGAGCAACAAATTTCTTCATTTTTTCTCCTTTTCTGTTTTTTATTTTATAGTAGTGCTGCTGCACTCTATTACGGATTAATACTTGCCCCAGAAGGCGGGCAGCCAGATGATCATCTCGCCCATGCCGCGGTTATCCCACGCAAAGTACGGGATCATTCTGAACTTGACGGGCTTGACCTCGGCGTCGTCCAGAGTCTGATAGAGGGCATCTTCGTCGTACCACTCGTCG
>CAVCWF010000030.1:12872-20789 GCA_963605945.1 Lachnospiraceae bacterium | reverse complement strand
ATCAGGGATTGTTCTGTTTCCTTCTCAGGCTCAGGCAATCTGCTATCATGGCGATAAACTCGGAGTTCGTCGGCTTCCCCTTTATACCGCTCACGGTATAACCGAAGAACTTCTGGAGGACTTCAACATCGCCGCGATCCCATGCGACCTCTATCGCGTGGCGTATGGCTCGCTCCACGCGCGACGGCGTCGTGTTGAAACGCTTCGCAACCTCAGGGTATAAAACCTTGGTCACGGCGTTTATCATCTCCATGTTGTTTATCGTCAGTATAATGGCCTCGCGCAGATAGTGATAGCCCTTTATGTGCGCCGGAACGCCGATCTCGTGGATGATATCGGTGACGACGGCTTCGAGGTTCACATCCTGCTTGGTCGGCTGAGGAACGAGCTTGCAGTCGTAACCGGCATTGGACGCGATGGCGCCGCAGCCGGAAAGCTGACGCACTCTGCCGAGGAGTGCCGGCGGGTCGCATGGTTTGGGCATGAAATAATCAGCGCCCAGCGAGGAACAGGCGGACACTACGTTGTTGTTGAGAAATCCCGACAGAACTATTACGTGCGGATGCGCGCCGCTCTCCGGGATGCGGCGCAGGACTTCAAGCCCGTCAAGCTTTGTCAGCGCCAGATCCATGATGAGCACGTCCGGCGTGAGCTCAGCGACCAGAGCAAGAGTTTCAAGGCCGTCGTCAGTGGCTCCGACGACCTCCATATCGCTCTCTGCGGAGATCAGGTTCTTGATAAGTGTACAAAAGTCGTGGTTCGCATCGGCAACAAGTACGCGAATTTTGGTTTCCATAATTTATTCTCCTCCCATATTGCAAAGTCTCGGATATTGCTGTACTTTTAAACAATGTTTTGCCGCTTCGTCCCAAATAACTTACCATAGTTGACACTTTTAGAACAACAGAATCTTGTCGAATGACGAAGATTTAATGTTGACATAATATATACGATTTCCACTAATTTCAATATTCTTCGACATAAAGATTTACAATAAAATTTATCTATATGTCGAACTTTGTCGAAATTTTTAGAAAAAAATTTTATGGTGTTCCGTAAAGAAGCTCAAAAGTTTCATAATGATCGCCGGTGTAGTAGATAAGCCCGTCGTTGGAGAACACTATGCGCTCCGCGCCGCGAGAGGATGCGCCCAGCGTGTTCACGTCGCATTCCGTCCAGCTGCGCCCCGGCGCGTCGGGCAGCAGACCCTCGCGGTTCCCGAAGCGGTCGCCGCCGATGCACATTCCGGGCAGGTATTTCTCAAGCGCTCCGCCGCTCCAGCCCGCGGCGCGCGCCTCGTCCTTCGTCACGAAGTTCGGCGGAAGGTGCCCGTAGCTGTGGATATAGAGCGCGACGTCGTCCTTACTCGTGTAGCTCCCATATTCGTCGAGCGACTGCTCCGGCGCGGCGGACGGCTCCGCGGTCGCCTGCGGCGCGGCATCAACGGGCTGCGGTGCGGCGACGTTCGCGTCCATGCAGCCGCCGAGCAGTGCGCACAGCATACACAGCACAAGCAGAAAACCTGCAAACCTAAAACCTTTTTTCATTGTGACCCTCGCTTTCCAAACATGTTCATATGATTTTAACACTTTTTACACATGGACGCAATTGTCATGCCCGCAGAATTATGATAAAATCAAGTTTCAGGGAGGATTTGCCCTATGAAAAAATTTTTACCGCTGCTGCTCGCGGCGCTGCTGGCTGTCTGCCTCTGTGGGTGCGCCGGTTCCGATGCTCCGGACGAGCCGGAGGCCACACAGGTAGTCGAGCAGCCGGACTATATCCCGGTGTTCTCGGATGCCGAGAGCGCTGCGATGGCGTCGTTTATGAATAAAAACCGCGCGCTCATCTATGAGTCCGCGCTCTATACCTTCGATTTTGACGGCGAATACCGCCCCGTGCTTGCGCGGTACACGCCTGACGGCGAGTCGGTGATCCTTGCGGATGACTGCGTGCCGGAGTTTTTGTCGGCGCTCGACGGGAGATTGTATTACGTCAATACCCGGCGCGGCGGCGTGATAGAGAGCATTGCGCCGGATGGGAGCGACCGTCAGGTTCTCGTGGACGAGAGCTGCGACTGGATGCAGATATACGGCGGCGAGCTGTATTTCTGCGACGGTGAGGCGCGCTTCTGGCATATGCAGCCGGACGGCAGCGGGAAGACCCTGCTGCTTCAGGGGCCGTGCTGCTACCCGTACGTGTTCGACGGGCACATTGTGTATCAGGACGGGCGCGACGAGTGCCTGTACCTTGCCGATACCGCGACGGGAGATACGCTCCAGCTGAGCTACGTCCCGGCCTATGCGCCGGTGATACTCGGCGGCGAGTTGTATGCCACCGAGAAGACGGACGCGGGATACGGCATATATAAGCTCGACTTCCAAAGCGGCACGGCGAAGAGCTATGAGGGACACGTCCTCGCGTCGGCGGCGGAGCTGTTCATCCGCGCCGGGGAGTGGCAGCTCCGCTACCCGGACGGGGACGCGAAGCAGTATGTACTGCCGCTTGCGGCGATAAACGGCGCCGCGGCGGAATGCGAGTACAGCGGGTACAGACGCGTGGAATACATCACTCCGGAATACCTTGTCGAGAGCGAGTACGAAGCCGGAGGCAGGATACGCAGGTTCACCGTGTGCGGCGCGGATGGCGCGGAAACGGAATTCATGGCCGGAACGGCCGGAGGTCAGGGATGAGCATGGACGAGAATTTCATTCATTTTGAAAATGTAAGAAAGGACTACAAGGCGGGCGAGGTCACGGTGACCGCGCTGCACGACGTCAGCTTTTCGATAGGCAGGGCGGAGATATGTGTGATAGTTGGCGAGTCCGGCGCGGGCAAGACCACGCTGCTGAACATCCTCGGCGGCATGGACAGCCTCAGCGAGGGGCGCGTCACGGTCGACGGCGTGGACATTTCCGCGTTTGACAAAAAGCAGCTCACCGCATACCGCCGCACGGACGTCGGCTTCGTGTTCCAGTTTTATAATCTGATACCAAACCTGACGGCGCTGGAGAACGTCGAGATCGCGGCGCAGCTCAGCAAGGATTCGCTTGACCCGGCGACGGTGCTGGAGCAGGTCGGCCTCGGCGAGCGCGGACGGAATTTCCCCGCGCAGCTCTCCGGCGGCGAGCAGCAGCGCGTCGCTATTGCCCGCGCGCTGGCGAAGAATCCGAAGCTGCTGCTTTGCGATGAGCCGACCGGCGCGCTGGATTACCAGACCGGCAAGGCGATATTGAAGCTCCTTCAGGACACCTGCCGCAGCAGCGGCATGACCGTGGTCATCATAACGCACAACAAGGCGCTGTGCGCGATGGCGGATCGGGTCGTGCACATCAAGAGCGGCACGGTGCAGTCGGTCGAGAAAAACGAGCGGGTGGTCCCGGTTGAGGACATTGAGTGGTAAGATGGATAAGTACGGTTTGAAAATGCTGCTCCGCAGTATAAGATCCTCGCTGGGGCGCTACCTTGCGATACTTGCGATCGTTGCGCTGGGCGTGGGCTTCTTCGCGGGGCTGAAAAGCTCTCAGCCCGCCATGCAGAGCACGGTGGACGAATATATGCGGGATAACCGCATGTTCGACTTCCAGCTTATGTCGAGCCTCGGCCTGACGGAGAGCGACCGCGCGGCCTTCGCGCAGTTTGACGGCGTGCAGTATGCCGAGGGGGCGTACGGCGTCGACGCGATGGCGGCGGTCGGAAAAACCGAGGAGCCGTACAGGTTCATGTCGGTGACGGAAAATGTCGCCGTGCCGCTGCTGGTCGCCGGGCGTATGCCGGAGACGGACGGCGAATGTCTTGCCGACGCGGGAGCGTTCTCCGAAAAGGACATCGGGAAAACCGTGCAGCTTTCGGAGGATAACGACGCCGACACGCTCGACATGTTCACTACCCGCAGCTATAAGATAGTAGGCATTGCAAAATCGCCGCGCTACATAAGCAATGACCGCGGCAGCACCTCTCTCGGCTCCGGCAGCCTCAAGGGCTTTATCCTTCTGCCTGCCGCAGCGTTCAACAGCGAGGTGTACCATGAAATACTGCTCTACTGCGATTTCGACGGCGCGCTGTTTTCAAGCGAGTACGACACCGCGCGGGATAAGCTGAAGCCGCGCATACAGCAGCTTCTGAACCGCTGCGGCGCGAGGCGGTATGAGGCGCTCCGCGCCGAGACCGACGCAAAGCTTGCCGATGCGCAGCTTGAGATAAACGATGGCTGGGACGAATATTACGCCAACGAATCGTCGGCACTCAGCCAGATAAACGACGGCCTTGCGCAGATCGAGGCGGCGGAGAGCGAGATAGAGCAGAACCGCGCCGCGCTCGACGATGCGGAAAAGCAGCTTGAGGACGGTCTGGCGAGCATTCCCGCCGCGCGGCAGGAGATAGAACAGAACCGCGCCCTGCTGGACGAAAAGCAGCAGGAGATAGACGCGGGGCGCGCGGAGCTTGCGCCCGCCGAGGCGCAGATCGCGCAGCAGGAGGCGGAGCTGACCTCGGCTCGCCGCAGGCTTGAGGCCGCGAAGGAGCTTACGCTCGCGCCGTATAAGGCGGTCGTCAACCGGCTTCAGAGCGAGATAAGCACGACTCAGGCGGCGATAGACGCACTCGACCGGTCGCAGTTCGGCTGGGAACTGACGCTGTCGGTGCTCCAGTCGCGGCTGGAGCGTTTGCAATCGGAGCTCACACAGGCGCAGCAGAATCTCGATAACGCCGCCGCGCAGTTTGCCGATCAGGAGGCTCAACTGGCCGACGGCGAAGCACAGCTTGCCGCGGCAAAGGCGGAGATCGCTGCGGCAAAGGCGGAGCTTGACGCGGGGCAGCAGCAGATAGATTCCGCGCGCGCCCAGCTTGACGCCGCGGAGGCGGAGCTGAACGACGCCGAACAGCAGGCGGAAGCCAACCGCGCACAGATCGCGGAGGGGCGGGCGGAGCTTGACAGCGCCGCAGCCGAGGTAGCGGAAAACCGAAAGACGCTTGAGGCCGCGCGCAGCAGCGCGCTGGAGCAGCTTGCGGCGGGGAGGCAGAAGCTAATAGATGCACAGGCGGAGCTGGATCAGGCAAAGGCCGACGCGGACAAGCAGCTGAAGCTCGACCTGTATGTCCTCACGCGCGACGAGAATTCCGGCTGCGCAACCTTTGAAAACGACGTCACCATCGTCAGCGCGGTCGGGGACGCGTTCCCCGTGTTCTTCGCGCTCATCGCGGCGCTGGTCTGCACCACGACCATGACCCGCATGATAAACGAAGAGCGCACCCAGATAGGTACGCTCAAGGCGATGGGCTATTCCTCCGGCGCGATAATGCGCAAATACCTGTGGTATTCGGGCAGCGCGGCGTTTATCGGCTGTGTGCTCGGCTTCGCGCTGGGCGTGACCGCGATACCGTATATCGTCTGGGTGGCGTATGAGATAATTTACAGCTACACGCAGCTCAGATTCTGTTTCAGCGCGGCGATGTGGCTCGGCTGCCTCGGCGTCGCGGTGCTCGGAATAATATTCGTCACGTGGCTTGCCTGCCGACGGGAGCTTGCCGGGAAGCCCGCGGAGCTTATCCGCCCGAAGGCGCCCGACGGCGGACGCCGCATCCTGCTGGAGCATATCAGGCCGCTGTGGAGCAAGCTGTCCTTCCTGAGCAAAGTGACGCTCCGCAACGCGTTCCGCTACCGACAGAGAGTGCTGATGATGCTCATCGGCATCGGCGGCTGCACGGCGCTGCTTGTCACCGGCTTTGGCATAAAGGACTCGATAGGCGACGTGCTTGACTTCCAGTACGGCGAGGTGATGCTGTACGACGTCGTCGTAAACTATGACCCGGCGCGCATCCAAAACGAGGAGCTGCAGACCCTGCTCGGCAGCCGGACGGAGAATTATTCCCTGAGCTATCAGGAGGAGGCCACGGTCAGAACCGACGGCGGCAGCCATGAAGCCCGGCTCGTTGCAATGGATGAGAGCGCGATGAAGGGCGTTATAGACCTGCACTATGACGGCAAGGCACTGGCCTTCCCGAAGGCCGGAGAGGCCATAATAAGCGAGGGGCTTGCCGAACAGCTCAAGATAAAGACCGGCGACACGCTGACACTTGAGCTGGATAAACAAAATGTGCGCGTCACGGTCAGCGGCATATGCAAAAACTACCTCAACCACTATGTCTACGTCGCGCCGGAAACCGTAGGCTCGCCGGAGAACAACGCGGCGTTTCTGCAGACCGGCGCGGAGGACGGGGGCGAAAGCCTCGCGGCGTATCTGCGCTCGCAGACAGGCGTGAGTTATGTCTCCGTCGTGCAGCAGGAGCGGGACATGATGGCCGATTCCATGGCCAGTCTCGACATAGTCGTGGCGCTGATAGTCGGCTGCTCGGCGGCGCTGGCGTTCATAACGCTGTATAACCTCACGAACATAAATATCATGGAGCGCGTACGCGAGATCGCGACGATAAAGGTTCTCGGCTTCTATCCGCTTGAGACGGCGTCGTACGTGCTGCGCGAGAACCTGATGCTGTCCGTCCTCGGCGGCGCGGCGGGGCTGTTCCTCGGCAAGCTGTTCCACCGCTTCGTAATGGCGATAATCCAAGTGGATTACATGCATTACGACGTGCGCATAAGCGCGCTGAGCTATGCGCTCGCGCTTGCGGTGACGGTCGTGTTCGCGCTGGCGGCGAACTTCTCCATGCGGCCGAAGCTCGACCGCGTGAATATGGCCGAGTCGCTGAAATCCGTGGAATAACAAAAAGACCGGGTGGTCGTAAAACAGTTAATGGAGCATATCGATACAGATAAGCTCCATTTCTCAACATACTATGTAACTGGGGACAACCCCTTGGCTCTCCCTTTGGGAGAGCTGTCACCGCAGGTGACTGAGAGAGTCTTGCAGTCTTTTTTGAATGATAAGATCAATTCGTGTGCACACACCACGAAAATCCATGTCAATATCCCGGTTGGAGAATCGCAGAATCTCCAAGCCAAGGGTCGTCAGGAATTGAGAACGTTCAGCATCATAGGCAAGCCCCAGAGGTTCATAATGTTGAGAGCCATCCAATTCGATGACCAGTCTGGCCGAAGCACAGTAAAAGTCCACGATGAATCTGCCGATAATCCGTTGCTTATAAATTTTTACCGGATATTTACGGAGAAAAAGATACCAGAGCTTACGCTCATGGGGTGTCATCTCCCTGCGAAGCCGTCTGGCATTTTCTAATTGGGTGTTGTCTTTTGGTATAGTCATTGTTTTCCCTCTCCGTCCTCGCTGTGCTCGGCCACCTCTCCCAAAGGGAGAGGCAAGGGATGCCTGCACGGTACACTCAAAGGTGTATAGAAGTGCGCCCTTTGTCAGTTTAACAAATCGGATTTAAGGAGTATGAATATATGACAAGTGAGTATTACAACCCCTGCAAAGAATTAGATATTTGCAATGAGCTGATTAAAAAGTATTGGGAATCAAAGCAATATGGCAAGTGCTTTGAAGGACATTTGGTTTTGGCAGAGCAGGGGTATCCCCTTGCTGAATGTCAAATAGGTTATTTCTACTATGACGGACTCGGTGTAGAAAAAGACATGGAAAAGGCGTTGTATTGGACTCGCCGTGCCGCAGAGCATGGCGATAGAGATGGACAATGTAATTTAGCGTGGTTTTATGAAGATGCAATCGGAGTGGAGAGAGACATCGAACAGGCTAAGCATTGGTATCGACTTGCGGCACTGCAAGGTCATAGTCTTGCAATCGAGAAGTGCAAAGAACTTGGAGTTGCATTGTAATTGCTCATCGAAACATAATGAACAGCTTGCAAACTTCCGGTTTATTGATCTGTTTCATTGTATCATACGGCTTCAATATACGCAAGAAAAGTCCCGGCAGACATGACTGCCGGGACTGAAACTGTTTTACGACCACACCGCAAAGACCGGAGGCACAGTTTCGTCATCGC
>CAVCWF010000030.1:0-12862 GCA_963605945.1 Lachnospiraceae bacterium | reverse complement strand
TGCGCTTCTGCACAAGCTGGGCAACGAGCCGTGCCGAAGTCGATGCTCTGCTCGGCGATATAGCAAGGCTGTGAGCGGATGCTTGATCTAATTGACATGCAAAAACCGCGCCTCCGATCTTTTGATCGGAGGCACAGTTTCGTCATCGCTCGTTGTAGAGCTTGGCGAGAGTATCCTGTGCGCAGCGGATGAAGCGGCGCACGTTTTTTTCGTTCAGGTGATGCGGCGTTGTGATGATGCCGAGTTTGCGGTAGGCCGGCGGGTCGAGCGGGAGAATGTTCACGTTGCCGTCGATGCTCTGCATGACGAGCTTGGAGAGGATCGAAACGCCGAGCTTGTGTTCTACCATCGAGACGATCGAGGGGTCGTCCATATACGTGTTGCGGATGACGGGCGCTGCCTTCCTGCCGTGGACGCTGAGCGCGGGCATGATGTCGAGATCGAAGCCGGAGCTTGGCATGAGGAAGTGCTGGCCGGTGAAGTTCTCGACCCGGTAGCTGCCGTTGTCCCCGCCGCAGTCGGCGGGAAGTATCGCGACAAGCTCGTCGTCGCGCAGGTGCGTCCAGCTCAGCCCCTGACACAGATGCGGCTGATAGCTCACTACCGCGCAGTCAAGCTCGTCGTTGCGGACGGCTTCGTAGGTGCCGACGCTGTCCCCCATCGAGATGGAAACCTCGGTGTCCGGACAGATGTCGCGGTAGGCGGCGAGAATAGCCGGGAGCCACTGCCGCGTGACGCTCGTGTACGCGCCGAGGCGCAGTGTCGTGAAGCTGTGCTGCCGCAGCTTGTCCGCCGCCTGCTCAAGCCCGTCCGCCGCCTCGCTGAAAGCGCGCATGGCGGGCAGCAGCTCCTGCCCGGCGGGCGAGAGATGCACGCCGCTCTTACTGCGGACAAGCAGATTCAGCCCCAGCTCGTTCTCAAGCGAGTTCATCATATGTGTCAGCCCGGACTGCGTGTAGCCAAGTTTTTCCGCCGCGGCGGTGAGGCTGCCGCAGTCAATTGCTGTCAAAAGTGCATAAACCTTTTTACTATCCATCGTTAATTATTTCGCTTTCCCATAGTAAAAGTAATCCATGACAAAAACTAATTACATATATAATAATTCAGAACTTGGCGAATTGCAAGTGAAATGTTATAATCGCATATACTTTAGCAATTTGGTTGGTGTGAGAAAAGGAGACTCATTATGGAGAATGAACGTGGATCATGGGGAAGCACATTCGGCTTCATCATGGCGGCTGTCGGTTCGGCCGTCGGTCTGGGGAACATCTGGGGCTTCCCCTACAAAATGGGTAAATGCGGAGGCTTTACCTTCCTGCTTATCTATCTGCTGCTGGCAGTATTTGTCGGCATGATTATCATGTGCAGCGAGCTTGCGTTCGGCCGTAAGACCGGCAAAGGCGTTATAGCCGCGTATCAGGCAGTGTCGAAGAAGTTCGGCTGGGTCGGCTGGCTCGGCGTTCTGTCGCCGTTCCTTATTATGAGCTTTTATTCCGTGCTCGGCGGCTACTGCATCCAGTACACCGCACTGAACATGGCGGAGCTCAGCTTCGACCTCAGCAACATCCTCGGCGGCAACGCGGGCGGCAGCACGATATTCTCCGCCATGCTCAATGCTCCGTTCGGATGCGCGGTGTTCACGGCGCTGTTCCTCGGCATCTGCATGGTCATAGTCATGGGCGGCATCTCGAGCGGTATTGAAAAGTTCAATAAAATCGGTATGCCGGCGTTGTTCGTCATGCTCGTCATCGTCATCGTCCGCTCTCTGTCCCTCCCCGACGCATCCGAAGGACTCAAGTTCATGTTCGTCCCCGGCTATGCCGTTGAGGCGGGCTTCATCGAGAAAAATCCCAGCATCATCGAGGTTCTCGGCACCGCCGGCGGGCAGATGTTCTTCTCACTGTCCCTCGCAATGGGCGCGATGGTCACTTACGGCTCATATCTGGATAAGAAAGAAAACGTTGTCAAGAACGCGGGCGTCATCGTCTTTGCCGATACCCTCGTCGCTCTGATGGCGGGTCTCGCGGTCATCCCCGCGGCCGTCGCAAACGGCATCGCGCACGGCACGGCCTACGCCGACATCAAGCTCAGCGGCCCGAACCTCCTGTTCGTCACGCTTCAGGACGTTTTCTACAACATGGGTCCCACCGGCCCCCTGTTCGGCATAATCTTCTACCTGCTCGTTATCCTCGCCGCCATCTCCTCCGCAATATCCCTGATGGAAGTCATGGCGACTCACTTCATCGACAAGCGCGTCGAGGCCGGCAAGCCCGCAGATCGCTCCAAAGTCACTATCTGGGTCTCCTTTGCGATACTGGTCGAGGCGCTGCTCGTCGCTGTCGACGGTCTGGGTGCTTCCGGCGTGTTCAAGTTCTGGGGCGATCAGGGCTGGAACGACTGCTTCCTCGACTTCATGGACTGCTGGTCTGAGGGTATTGCAATGCCTCTCGGCGCCATGGTCATGTCGCTGATGATCGGCTGGGAGCTGAAGCCGCAGTTCATGCTCGACGAAATACACAACGGCGAGAACTCCAAGTCCTTCGACACCTTCTATAAGGTATGCATAATGTTTATCGTGCCGGTGGTCATGGCCTTTGTCCTTGCCGGTCAGCTTCAGTCCTTCTTCACCAAGGCGAGCAGCACCCTGCTGTACGCCATCTCCGGCGTCGTGCTGGTCGTGTTCTGGATACTTGCCGCCGTCGGCAACAAGGCAAAGGCCGCGGCGAAATAAAAATCTGATACTTTTAACAGCCTTCGCTCCGGCGAAGGCTGTTTTTATATACAAAAATCATACAATATTATAAATATGTATGATTTAGTGTGTGAAAAAAATTACTTTCCTTGATAAAGATCCGTTAAGGTTATATACTTTGTTTAAACTGTTCAATATAGACAAAATATCCGTTCGCATACCTTAAATTGATATAAAAAAGGCGAATATTTGTGAAAGTGCACAAGAAATACTTGCCAAAACTTAAAACATGCATTACAATATTGCTTGATATTTAACAATCTTAAATCGAATGGAGCAGCGCTGCTTTTGGAAAGAGAGAAGATCGCCGTTCACGGAATCGTGCAGGGAGTGGGCTTTCGCCCGTTCATCCATAAGCTTGTGCAGGAATACGGCCTGCGCGGCTTTATCAAAAATACTTCCTCCGGAGTGGAGCTGGAGCTGGAGGGTGAGCGCGAGACGCTGGAGCGCTTCACCGAGGCTCTGCCGCTGCGCGCGCCGAAGCTGGCGGTGATAGAGAGCGTCGAGGCGGAATTCACGGCGGAGCTGAAGAACTACCCCGATTTCCGCATTCTCAAGAGCAAAACGGAAGAGTTCCGGAATACACTGATATCGCCGGATATCTGCATCTGCGACGACTGCCTGCGCGAGCTGCGCGACCGGAACGATCGGAGATACCGCTACCCGTTTATAAATTGTACTAATTGCGGTCCACGCTTTACTATAATAAAAGATGTACCGTATGATCGCTGCAAGACCTCAATGAGCGAGTTCCCGATGTGCCCGGACTGTGACCGGGAATATCACGACATCGAGGACAGACGCTATCACGCTCAGCCCGACTGCTGCCCCGTCTGCGGGCCGCAGGTGTTTTTCCTCGACGCGGAGGGGAATCGGCTTGAGGGCGACGCGATAGAGCTTGCGCGCGAATATGTGAAAAACGGAAAAATAATCGCGGTCAAGGGGCTTGGCGGAATGCATCTGGCCTGCTCCTGCGCGGAGCCTGAGGTAGCCATGACGCTGCGCCGCCGCAAGCAGCGCGACGAGAAGCCCTTTGCAATAATGTGCCGCGATGTGGAGACGGCGAAGAGAATATGCCGCGTCTCGCCCGACGAGGAGAAGATACTGAACGGCTTCCGCCGCCCGATAGTCCTGCTTGAGAAGCGCGAGCCGGGCATGGAGCATATCAGCGAGAACAACTACGTCGGCGTGATGCTGCCGTATACGCCGCTGCACTATCTGCTGTTCGGGGACGATATCGACATGCTCATTATGACGAGCGCGAATCTCTCGGACACGCCCATCATGTATAAAAACGCTGAGGCGGTCGAAAAGCTGCACGGCATCGCGGACGGCTTTTTGCTGCATGACCGCGAAATACAGACCCGCTGCGACGATTCGCTGTGCTGGGCGCTCGACGGTAAAGAGTACCCCGCCCGCCGCTCGCGCGGATATGTGCCCTTCCCTGTAAAGGTGGCAGACAGCCGCAGTCGTATCCTCGCCTGCGGGGCGGAGCAGAAGGCGAGCTTCTGCCTGTCGAAGGAGGACTATGTTTTTCAGAGCCAGCATATAGGCGACCTGAAAAATCTTGAGACATTTGAAAATTACGAACAGCAGATACGGCATTTTGAAAGGCTGTTCGATATAGTGCCGCGCGCCGTCGCCTGCGATATGCACCCGGACTACATGTCCACGGCATACGCTGCCGAGCGCGGAGCGGCGGATAAGGTGCCCGTCGTGCGGGTGCAGCACCATCACGCGCATATGGCCGCGTGCATGGCGGACAACAATATAGATCATCCTGTCATCGGCCTCATCTGGGACGGCACGGGCTACGGGACGGACGGAACGACGTGGGGCGCGGAGTGCCTGACGGGGGATTACTCTGCCTTTGAGCGCCGGGGCAGCATCCGCGAGATACCGCTCATCGGCGGCGACAAGGCCACGAAGGAGACGGACAGGGTCGCGTTCGCGCTGCTGCGGGATGCGGGGCTTGATGCGGATGATTTCCCGTGGATAGAAAACGCGGGGATATACGGCGCAATGCTGGACGCGAGGCTGAACTGCCCGCCGTCCTCCGGCATGGGGAGACTTTTTGACGGCGTCGCCGCAATACTCGGCATAAAACGCCGCTGCTCCTACGAGGGACAGGGCGCGGTGCTGCTTGAGGCCGCCGCCTCGGCGGACGACGTCGTGTATAACTATACGCTCGACGGCGCTCCGCTGAGATTTGACTGGCGCGATATGATCCGCGGCATTGTTACGGATATGAACCGCGGCGATGACGTCGGCGTGATTGCCGCGAGATTTATGAACACGCTCATAGACATGGCCGTCCGCCAGTGCGGCGCGGCGAGGAGCGAAACGGGGCTTGACAGCGTCGTGCTGTCGGGCGGAACTTTTCAGAATATGTACCTGATGCGGCGGCTGCCGGAGCGGCTGCGCGAGGCGGGCTTTACCGTGTATCATCACAGCCGCGTCTCGACGAACGACGAGGGCATCTCCCTCGGCCAGCTCATGGTAGCACAGTATCAGCTTGAAAGGAAATAAGAAATGTGCTTGGCAGTGCCGCTTAAAATAATCGAGGTTAACGGCAAGACCGCCGTGGCCGAGGCCATGGGGGTCAGCCGCGAGATTCGGGTCGATTTCATTCCGGAGCCGAAGGCGGGGGACTATGTCATGGTTCACGCGGGCTTTGCGATAGAGCGGCTGCCGGAGCGGCAGGCGCTGGACGATATTGCGGCGTGGGAGGAGCTTGAAAATGCCCTCCGATAAAGCTGCCGTGAGCAGAATAATAGAGAAAATGGCCGCGCTCCCGCTGGGCGAAACGCGCATTATGGAGGTCTGCGGCACCCATACCATGGCGATAGCCAAATCCGGCATACGCAGTATGCTGCCGGGGAATATCCGCCTGCTCTCAGGCCCCGGATGCCCCGTGTGCGTCACGCCCTCCGCCGTCATCGACGCGGTGCTGGAGCTTGCGATGCGGCCGGACGTCATAATAACGAGCTACGGCGACATGCTCCGCGTCCCCGGCAGCGTTCCGGGGGACAGCTTACAGCGCCGCCGCGCCCTCGGCGCAAGGGTCGAGATCGTGTATTCGCCGATCGACGCGATAGACATCGCGGAGCGGAACCCCGAAAAAGAGGTCGTATTCCTCGGCGTCGGCTTCGAGACGACTGCGCCCGGCACCGCCGCCGCAGTTTTGACGGCGAGGGACGCGGGAGTGAAGAATTTCTCGGTCTGGTCGATGCTGAAAAACGTGGAGCCGGCACTGCGCGCGCTTATGCGGACGGCGGATTTCAACATTCAGGGCTTCCTCTGCCCCGGCCACGTGGCGACAATAATCGGCGAGCGCGGCTTTGAATTCCTGCCGCGGGACTGCGGTATGCCCGCGGTGATAAGCGGCTTCGAGCCGGAGGATATCTTGGCCGCCGTGTACCTGCTTTTAAAGCAGATAGCGGACGGCGAGCCGAGAATTGAGAATGAATATAAGCGCGCGGTCGCCCCGGAGGGGAATCCGCTTGCGCAGAAAATAATGAACGAGTGCTTCGTCCCGCGCCGTGACCTGTGGCGCGGCCTCGGTGCGATTGATGCGAGCGGGCTTGCGCTGAAAGACGAGCTTGCGGAATTTGACGCCGAGAAGAAATTCGCCGTGGAGTACGGCGAGGGCAGGCCAAGCCCCTGCCGATGCGGCGACGTGATATGCGGCAGGATCGCGCCGCGCGAATGTCTGCTGTTCGGCGCGCGCTGTACGCCGGAGGATCCGGTGGGGCCGTGCATGGTGTCCTCGGAGGGCGCATGTGCCGCGGCATACAAATATCAGAGCATTTAGCGCGGAACACAGGGAGAAATGATATGGACGAGATAATAACTCTTGATTACGGCAGCGGCGGCAAAAAGACCTCGCGCCTCATAGAGAGCATGATAGTCCCGGCACTGGCCAATCCCGCGCTCAGCGAGCTTGGCGACGGCGCGGTGATACCAGGCGCGGATAAGCTCGTGTTCTCGACCGACAGCTTCGTCGTCGACCCGATATTTTTCCCCGGCGGCAGCATCGGAAAGCTCTCCGTCTGCGGCACGGTGAACGATATCGCAATGTGCGGCGGCGAGCCGAAATATCTCAGCTGTGCATTTATAATAGAAGAGGGCTTCCCCGCGGCGGAGCTGGCGCGCGTCGTTGAGGCGATACGCGCGGCCGGCGAAAAGGCCGGGGTGCAGGTCGTGACCGGGGATACGAAGGTAGTCGAGCGCGGCCGCGGCGACAAGATATATATCAACACCGCGGGCATCGGCTTCCTGAAATATCCGGGACTCAGCCCGAAAGCGATACGTCCGGGCGATAAGGCCATCGTTTCCGGAACCGTCGGCGATCACGGCACGGCGGTCATGCTGGCGCGAAGCGGCATGATGCAGGGCAATATCAGGTCCGACTGCGCGCCGCTCAACGGCCTGTGCGCGGCGATACTTGAAAGCGGCGCGGTGCGCGTTCTGCGCGATCCGACGCGCGGCGGCGTTGCGACGACGCTCAATGAGTTCGTCGAGGGCACGGAGCTTGGAATAGAACTGCGCGAGAGCGCGATCCCGGTGCGTGGAGAGGTGCAGGCCGCCTGCGATATGCTGGGGCTTGACCCGATGTACTGCGCGAACGAAGGAAAGCTGCTCGCGGTCGTCCCGCCGGAGGACGCGGAAAATGTCCTCGCGGCGATGCGCGCGCACGAGTTCGGGCGCGACGCGGCGGTGATCGGCGAGGTAAGCGTGAAGTATCCGGGCAAAGTCGTCATGCATACGGAGCTTGGCGGCAGCAGAATAATGCAGAAGCTCACCGGCGCACAGCTGCCGCGCATCTGCTGATAAATAAGGGAAAACGTATTTTATATAAAGCGTAAAACGAGAGGTGAAATGAATGCAGGAGTATAAGAAAATCATTATCGGCAAGGACGAGATAATACCCGTCGCGGAGCGGATGCGGAAGGAAGGCCGTTACCTTGTGATGATCCACGCTTTCTTCAACAAGGACGGCGAGGCCGACATCTCCTATGACTACGCGGTTGACCCGGCGATAGAGTCGTACCACGTCGTAGGCGAGATGAAGGTGCCGAGCATTTCCGAGATCTATGACACCGCGGCCTCTTGGCCGGAGCGGGAGCTTAACGAGCTGATGGGCATCGAATTTGAGGGGCTGGACGTTTCAAAGCGCCTGTTCCTGCCCGAAGACATGCTCGAAACGCAGGGCAAGGGGCAGATACTTGTCATGCCGCTGAAGGAACTGGTCGATAAAAACCTGAAGGAGGAGCAGTAATGAGCTATATAGTTCCCATAGGCCCGTACCATCCCGCGCTGGAGGAGCCGATACACGCGAAGCTCTACACCGAGGGCGAGGTCATCCGCGACGCGGATGTGTTTGTCGGCTACAACCACCGCGGCATCGAAAAGCTCGCCACCGAGCGCAACGCGATACAGACCCTCGTGCTGGTCGAGCGCGTCTGCGGCATCTGTTCCCATTCCCACGCCTTCACCTACGCGATGTGCGTCGAGAACATAAACGGCATAGAGGTGCCGAAGCGCGGCCAGTACATCCGCGTCATCACCGCCGAGCTTGAGCGGCTTCATTCGCACTTCCTGTGGCTCGGCATCGCCTGCCACATCATCGGGCATGACAGCATGTTCATGCATATCTGGGACGAGCGCGAGCTGGTGATGGATCTGCTGGAGAAGATGACCGGCAACCGCGTCAACTACGCCATGGTCACCATCGGCGGCGCGAGACGCGACATCAGCGACGAGCTGCGCCGCGAGCTGCTTGCTGCCTGCGACAAGCTCAAGGCTCCGCTTGACAGAATAACCGAGATCGCGCTGACCGATAAGACCATCGCCATGCGTACCAAGGGCGTCGGCGTACTGAAGCGCGAGGACGCACTGCGCATGGGCGCTGTCGGCCCCCACGCGAGGGCGTCGGGCGTGAAGGTTGACGTCCGCAAGGACGCGCCGTATTCGTCGTATGAGGACTTCGACTTTGACGTTCCCGTTGTCGACAGCGGCGACGTATTTGCAAGAGTCGTTGTGCGCGCGCTCGAATGCTACGAGAGCATCAAGATAATCCGTCAGGCGCTTGAGAATCTGCCCGACACGCCGATAAACCTCGGCAATAAGCTCGTAAAGATTCAGGAGGGGCAGTCGGTTGCAAGACATGAGGCTCCGCGCGGCCAGCTGAGCCATATGGTCGTCGGCAATGGCGGATTCAATAACTACCGCGTAAGCATACATGTCCCGTCCTATAAGAACACCCCCACGATACCGCACATGCTGCGCGGCAACACCGTGGCGGACGCGGGACTCATCATCGCCAGCATAGACCCGTGCTTCAGCTGCCTTGACAGATAAGATGCACGAGCTGGCAATAACAAAGGGAATTATCGACATTGTAAACTCCGAAGCGGAAAAAAGCGGCTTCAAAAACGTGCTTGAGATAACTCTGCGCGTCGGCGAATACTCCGGCATCGTGCCGGAATGCCTGCGGGAGCTCTTCCCGATAGCGGCGGCGGGTTCCGTTGCCGAGCGGGCGGCGCTCGTGATAGAGCCGGTCGAGGCGCGGTTCAGATGCCTCGACTGCGGCTATGAGGGCGCGGCGGACAGGAAAAACGCCTGCTGCCCTGAGTGCCGCAGTACGGCGATAAAGATGACCGCCGGACGTGAGTTCTTTGTCGAAAGTTTGAAAGTGGAGTAATAAAACACAGGAAGGAGAGGTTTCCTCTTGCAAAAAACAAGATTTCCCGCAGTGATATCCACGTTCATCGTCTGCTACGCGTTCTGGATATTGCTCACATGGAACTTCAGCACGCAGGAGCTTGCGGCGGGTGCGATCGTGAGTCTTGCGGTGGCGTTGTTCTCCGCGCGGTTCTTCATCCATGAGCACGCGTTCCATTTCTTCAATCCGGTGCACTTCTTCTCGCTGCTCGCGTACATACCGGTTTTTATGTGGGAGCTGCTGAAGGCCAACTGGGACGTTGCCAAGCGCTGCTTCGGCGACTGTAAGAAGAAGGTCAACCCCGGCATCGTCAAGGTTCCGGTGAACCTCGGCGACGGCTATCCCGAAGCCATGCTCGCAAACTCCATCACCCTCACCCCCGGTACCATCACTCTCGACATCACCGAGGAGGAAGGTCAGGACTACTTCTATATCCACTGGATAGACGTGTCCGAGACCGACCGTGAAAAGGCCGGAGAGATGATAAAGGGAACCATGGAGAAGTGGATAAGGAGGATATGGAAATGAAGGAGCTTATCATATTTTCCGTCCTGTTCGCGGCGTTCGCGCTCGTGAACATGTATAGGCTGATAAAAGGCCCCACCGCGGCGGACAGAATGGTCGCGGGGGACAGCGCGGATATTCTGATATCCTGCGCGATGATGCTCTACGCGCTGTACACCGGCAGAGGAATATTCCTCGACGTTGCGATAATCAGCGCGCTGCTCGGCATTATAAACACCATGCTCGTCGGGCGTTATCTTGATAAGGGGAGGTGGCATGATGGCCCTCAGGATAGTAATTGACGCGTTTCTCGTTATCGGCGCGTTCTTCGCGCTGGCGGGTACTCTCGGCGTTCTGAAAATGCCGGATACCTTCTGCCGTATGCAGGCGAGCACCTGCATCACGACTCTCGGTATGCTGGGCGTCGCCATCGGCGGCCTGCTGTATGCCATCTTCATCATGGGGCACCCCGCGACCGCGATAAAAATCGCAGTCATCGCCGCGCTTGTCATCACCGTTAACCCCGTCGGCGCGCACGCCATCGCAAAGGGCGCGTACAGAGCCGGCATCCGCCCCGAAAAGAAAATGGAAATTGATGATTTCAGGAGGGATTTCGGCGATGAGTAATCTGATAATGGCTCTCAATGTCATCGTGGTTCTCGGCATCGTCGTGTCCGCGATAATGGCATGTCACTTTGAAAAGCTGCTTTCCTCCGTCATCGCCCTCGGCGTGACCGGTATCTTCGCCGCGGCGGAGTTCCTGATCCTTCAGGCTCCCGACGTTGCGATATCCGAGGCCGCCGTCGGCGCGGCGCTCTCCCCGCTGATATTCATCGTTGCGCTCAAGAAGATCAGAGGAGGGGACGATAAATGAAGAAGTTTCTTACTTGGGTCTCCCTCGGCATAATCCTCTTCGGCGGCGTGTTCGCGGCCTTCACCATGGGCAGGATGGAGCCTACCTATAACGGCAGTCCCGCCGTGAGCGAGTATGAGCTGATGCAGGATCCCGCCTCCTATGACGACTCAAATCCCGACGGCGCTGCCGCCGCGATAATCCAGCAGAACCTCGACAAGACCCACTCCGTCAACGACGTCACCTCCATAGTCTTCGACTTCCGCGGCTATGATACCATGGGCGAGGCGTTCATCCTCATAACCGCCGTTGCCGGTTCTGCGGTCATACTCTTCTCGAAAAAATCGGAAAAGGAGGCGGAAAAGAATGAATGACGGCAAAAAACGCACCATAAAGCGCGTTATACAGCGCTGCGGCTGCGACAAGATCCTGCCTCTGACGCTGGTTTACATCTTCTACGTCATCCTGCACGGCCATCTTTCCCCCGGCGGCGGCTTTCAGGGCGGCGTGCTGATGGTCGCAGTGGTCATTCTGATTTATCTCGGACATGGCTACGATGTGACGCTCAAGTCTCTGCGTCCGGGCTTCCTGCATCATTCCGAGGGCTTCTTGTCCTTCCTGTACATTATCGCCGCCCTGCTCGGCGTTGTGTATCTGGGCAACTTCTGCCAGAACGTATTCAGCGATATCGGCAATATCGGCGACCTCTTCAGTACCGGCACCATATTCATTATGGACACCATAGTCGGCTTCAAGGTCATTACCGGCGTCGGTGTGCTTGCAATATCCATGCTTGGCCTGCTGGTGGTCAAGGATATAGACTATAAGAAATGAGGTGGAGAATATGATGACTTTTAACTATATCGCATCCTTTTTCCTTATAGTTCTCGGCTTTTACACGATAATCACCAAGTATAACCTTATCAAGACGGTTATCGGCCTCGGCATCGCCGACTACGGCGTGAACCTGCTGATAATCTCCATCGGCTATAACGGCGGCACCGCGCCCATCTTCACCGAGGGCGAGCTGACCGCGGCCAGCTATTTTGTCGACCCCATACCTCAGGCGCTGACCCTGACGAGCATCGTCATCGGCGCGTGCGTCACGGCGATGTCCCTCGCGCTGGTCATCAAGCTTGAGGAGCAGTACGGCACTATCGACACCCGTGAGATAAGGAGGCTGAGAGGATGACAAATATCCTGAACTATCAGCACTTCCCGGTCTACTCCGTCATGGTGCTGTTCCTCGGCGCATTCCTTATCGTCATGTTCGGCAAGTACAAGACCTTCCGCAATATCGTAGCGTTCCTCGCGGTGTCGGTGTCTCTTGCCTGCATGGTGTATCTCATCAAGCCCGTCATGCTTGAGGGCGAGATAATCAGCTACTGGATGGGCAGCCGCTCCATGGCCGGAGGCTATGCCATCGGCATTGCGATGGAGGTTGACGCGCTGAGCCTGTTCTTCGGCCTGCTCATCTCGACGGCGGTGTTCGTCTCCTGCGTGTACTCCTTCAAGTACATGAGCCATGACGACAATATCCCCCAGTATTACACCCTCTTCCTCATGCTCTCCGGCGGCGTTATGGGTCTTGTGCTGTCGGGCGATATATTCAACATGTTCATCATGGTCGAGATACTCACCTTTGCGGCTGTCGCCCTCACCGCGTTCCGCAACACCGCGCACGGCGCGCTTGAGGCGGCGTTCAAATACCTCGTTGTCGGCTGCATCGGCTCGACCTGCATACTGGTCGGCACGATAATGCTCTACGCGCAGGTACATACCCTGAACTTCGCCCAACTCTCCGCGCTCATCCCCGGCAATCTCAACAGCTCCACGAAGCTCGCCTTCGCGCTGCTGTTCGTCGGCTTCAGCACCAAGGCGTTCATCGTCCCGTTCCACCCGCTGGCGGCGGACGCGCACGGCGCGGCTCCCGCGTCCATCTCGGTGCTCATCTCCGGCGTCCTCACCAAGTCCGGTATCTACGGCATCATCCGTCTGACCTACTTCCTGTTCCAGAGTATGGGTC
>CAVCWF010000029.1:0-3336 GCA_963605945.1 Lachnospiraceae bacterium | reverse complement strand
TTATATCACCTGCCGTGAAGAGAACGGCAGTATCAATATCTCTGAGGACGTTATCACCAGCCTTGTGCGCAGCGCCATCTCCGAAGTTGACGGCGTTGCCGGCCTTTCCAACACCGCAGGTGCGGAGTTTGCGGAGCTTCTCGGCCTCAAAACCGTGTCCCGCGGCGTAAAGGTTCAGTTTGTGGACGGCTCGAAGATCATAGTCGACGCTATCATCACGGTGCTTTACGGCTGCAATATCGTCGGCGTCGCGCGCAGTGTGCAGGAAAAGCTGATGACGCTTGTTCAGTCCACCACCGGTATCGACAACGCCGAGATAAACGTTCACGTTTCCGGCGTGGCCTTTGAAAAATAATTATCCGGAGGGAAAGATATGAACAGAAGCACCGCCCGCGAAATAGCGATACAGCTATGCTTTGCCGGGGCGAACGGCAAGCTGAGCGCAGACGAGCTGCTTGACAGCTTCTTTGCCGAAGAGCATTATGCATCTCTCGCCGCCGAGGACGAGCTGTACAGCGAGTACCCGGATGATAAGCAGATGGACTATATCCGCCGCCTCGTCAAGCTCATCGACGAGAACCGCAATGAGTTCGACGGCTTTATAGAGCGCTACTCTCACGGCTGGAAGGTGGAGCGCATCTCCAAAACGGCGCTCGCAGTCCTGCGCTGTGCCCTGTGCGAGATAATCTATATGGACGATATCCCCGACTCCGCCGCGATTAACGAAGCGGTGGAGCTTGACAAGGGCTATGACGAGCCGGACACCGTCGCCTTTGTGAACGGCGTTCTCGGCGGCTTCATGCGCGGAGAAAAGGGCACCGCCGAGGCGGAAGCCGTCACCGACGCCGAGTAAGCCATGGAAAAGCCCGTGTTGACAGTAAGCGAGCTTAACGAGCGCATAAAAAATCTCATCGAGTCCGATCCGATGCTCGGCGAGGTCTGCGTTCGCGGCGAGCTGTCCAACTACAAAATATACCCCTCAGGGCACCATTATTTTACGCTCAAGGACAGCGAGAGCAGTCTGCGCTGTGTCATGTTCAAAAGCAGCGCTTCAAAGCTACGCTTCCGCCCGGAGAGCGGCATGGGCGTTACGGCGTACGGACGTATCGCCGTATATCCGCGCGACGGCGCATATCAGCTCTACTGCACCGGCCTGATGCCTGAGGGCATGGGCGATCTTCAGGTTGCCTATGAGCAGCTGAAAGCCAAGCTTAGCGCTGAGGGACTGTTTGACCGCGCGCATAAAAAGCCGCTGCCGCAGTTTCCGGACAAGATAGCGATCATAACCTCATCTGCGGGCGCCGCGGTGCACGATATGATACGTATTCTCGGCCACCGCTGGCCGATGACGAAGGTAGTGCTGCTGCCGGTGCGCGTGCAGGGAGTTGAGGCTCCGGCCGAGATAGCCGGGGCTATCAGGTACGCGAACGAATTCAAGGTCGCAGACCTTATAATCACAGGCCGCGGCGGCGGCTCGATAGAGGATCTCTGGGCGTTCAACGACGAGCGGGTAGCGCGGGCTATCTACGCGTCGGAGCTGCCGGTGATATCCGCCGTCGGGCATGAGCCGGACGTCACGATATCCGACTACGTTGCGGATCTGCGCGCGTCCACGCCGTCAAACGCGGCGGAGCTTGCGGTTCCCGATATGCGCGAGGTCACGGAGCAGCTTCAAGGCATGGAGATACGCAGTGCGCAGTCCATGGCGAAGCGCCTGACACAGCTGCGTGAGAGGCTTTCGGGCTATGCGTCAAAGCGCGTGATGACCGACCCGTCCGTGTTGATCGATAACCGCCGTATGGAGCTTGATATGAGCCGCGAACGGCTTGTATCCGTCATGGAGCGCAGCATTACCGCGAGGCGGCACGGCTATGTCCGGCTCGCCTCGGCGCTGGACGCGATGAGTCCGCTCCGCGTCCTTACGCGCGGCTACGCTATTGCAAGCGACGAGGCGGGCGCAGTCGTCAAGAGCGCCGCGCAGCTCAGGCCGGGCGACGGCGTGACGCTTCGCGTCGCAGACGGCAGCATCGGCTGCACGGTGAACACCGTTACGCCCGATAAGAATTTGGAGGATTAAAATGGCCGGAAAAAAGCTCAGCTTTGAACAGTCCATGGCGCGGCTCGATGAGATAGTGCGCCATCTTGAGAAGGGCGACATGCCGCTCAACGACTCTCTTGCGCTTTTCGAGGAGGGGACGGCGCTTATCCGTTCCTGCGAAAAGCAGCTCGACGAGGCGGAACAGAAAGTGGTAAAACTCAGAAAGGGTCCTGACAGGCAGCCGGAAGAGCTTCCGTTTGAGGACGAAAACTAAAGATGAATACTAAGGAATATAAAGCGCTGGTCGAGTCCGCGCTGGAGCGGAGCTTCGCCGGTGTGGCGGGTATGCCGCTTGAGGGGCTTGCCGAAGCGATGAGATACAGTCTTCTTGCCGGCGGCAAGAGGATCAGACCGATACTCGTGCTTGAATTCTGCCGCATCTCCGGCGGAGACATAGATGCGGCGCTTCCCGTCGCCTGCGCGATAGAGATGCTGCATACTTACAGCCTTATACATGACGATCTGCCCTGCATGGATAACGACGATCTGCGCCGCGGCAAGCCGACGAATCACGTCGTCTATGGCGAATGCACGGCGACCCTCGCCGGTGACGCGCTTCAGGCCGAAGCCTTCGGCACGATCCTGAGAAGCAGTCTGCCCGCGGAGCGCCGCGCCGCCTGCGCCGAAATTCTCGCCAACGCCGTCGGCCTTGACGGCATGTGCGGCGGACAGTATCTCGATATGCTCGGCGAGGGCAAGCCGCTCACCGCCGGGGATTTGGACGAAATAAACTCCCGCAAGACGGGCGCGCTGCTTATCGCCGCCTGCCAGATGGGTGTCGCCGCCGCGGGCGGAAATGAAAAGATGCTTGATGCCGCCGCGCGGTTCGGCGCGTCGATAGGCATGGCTTTCCAGATACGCGACGATATGCTCGACGTTCTCAGCACCGCCGAAGAGCTGGGCAAGCCCATCGGCTCCGACGCTGAGGAGCACAAGAACACCTATATGGCGCTGCTTGGCGAAAAGAAATGCATGGAGCTTGTCGTGCGCCTCACGGAGCAGGCCAAGGCCGCTCTCGGAGAAGCGTTCACGGATACGGCGTTTCTGTGCGAGCTGGCCGATTCCATGGTCAGCAGGCTTAAATGAGCTAATATATAAATAACTTTCGAGGTTTGTTTTGAGTATTTTAGAGAGAATAAATTCCTCAAACGATATAAAAAAGCTGCCTGAGGAAGCGCTCAAGCCTCTGTGTCAGGAGCTGCGGGATTATATGATAAGCAGCATATCCCGCACGGGCG
>CAVCWF010000028.1:3674-7711 GCA_963605945.1 Lachnospiraceae bacterium | reverse complement strand
CCGCGAAGCGCTGCCCCTTCTAGGGGAAGTCCCCAGTGCGCACACTGGGGAAAGGGGTCGCCAGTGTTGAGACTGGAGCAGGGCGGAAAAGACAGAGCCGAGTAAAAACCGCTTGTCATTGCGAGACCGGTGCGCACACCGGTCGTGGCAAACCGCGTCCCCTATGCACTGCACGTAAACATATTGCCATCAAAAAGAGAAAAGGATTGCCGCGTCGCTCCGCTCCTCGCAATGACAGTGGTGTTCTGTACATTGCCTTATCTTTTACCTAATGGCAATCTCTCAACGCTGGCAACCCCTCAGTCGGCCGCGGGTCGACAGCTCCCCTAGAAGGGGCACCAAGGGGTGGTGCGCCAACATGCGCCAGTGCAAAATCTCCACCCCCCCGCGTACCATCCCCACCAGTTTACTCCATGCTTCGCCCTTCCGCAAGACTTAAGAAAAATTAAAATCCCGCTCTGCAAGAATTGTTGAAATTATTTGTATTTGTGCTATAATTATAAATTACTGAAATTATAGTTACTGGAGGCACCGAAACTATGGGAAAGAAACAGTTCAAGGCAGAATCCAAGCGTCTGCTTGACCTGATGATCAACTCTATTTACACCAACAAGGAAATCTTCCTGCGAGAGATAATCTCCAACGCGTCCGACGCCATCGACAAGCTCTGCTACCTGTCGCTAACTGACGACAAGGTCGGCCTCAGCCGCTCCGACTACCACATCGACATCATCGTCGACAAGACCGAGCGTACCATCACCGTGCGCGACAACGGCATCGGCATGACTCAGGAGGAGGCCGAGAACAACCTCGGCGTCATCGCAAAGAGCGGCTCCTACAAGTTCAAGAGCGAGCTTGACAGCGAGCAGGCCGAGGGCGAGGACATCTCCATCATCGGCCAGTTCGGCGTCGGCTTCTACTCCGCCTTCATGGTCGCCGACAAGGTCACGGTCATCACCCGCAAGTACGGCGAAGAGCAGGGCGTCAAATGGGAAAGCACCGGTGCGGACGGCTACACCGTCACCCCGTGCGAGCGTGAAAGCGCCGGCACCGACGTCATCATGCACATCAAGGCTGATACCGACGAGGAGCTGTACGGCACCTATCTCGAAACTTGGAAGATCAAGGCGCTTGTCAAGAAATACTCCGACTATGTTCGCTGGCCGATAAAGATGGACGTCGAGCGTCAGGAGCGCTTCGAGACCGGCGAGACCGATGACGAGGGCAAGCCCAAGTACGACTACCGCATCGTCACCGAGAACGAGACGATAAACAGCATGGTTCCCATCTGGCAGCGCAGCCGCAATGAGGTGACGGACGACGACTGCATCGCCTTCTATAAAGAAAAGAACCACGAGCAGAAGGATCCCTGCGCTCTCATCCGCGTCAACGCCGAGGGCACCGTGTCCTACAAGGCGCTGCTGTTCGTCCCCGGCGAGGGCAGCTCTGCGGGCTACACCGGCGACCGCAAGGCCGGCATAACGCTCTACTCCAACGGCGTTATGATAATGGAAAAGTGCGACAAGCTCGTGCACGATTACTTTGACTTCGTCAAGGGCGTCGTCGATTCTCCCGACCTGTCGCTGAACATTTCCCGCGAAATTCTCCAGCATGACCGCCAGCTGCGCGTCATTGGCCAGAACCTTGAGAAGAAGATCAAGGGCGAGCTTGAAAAGCTGATGAAGGACGACCGCCCGAAGTACGAGGAGTTCTTCCGCAACTTCGGCACCGATATCAAGTGCGGCGTGTGCGACGAGTATGGCCGCTATAAGGATTTCCTGCGCGACCTGCTGGTGTTCTACACCTCCGAGGAGCATCAGATAACGCTCAAGGAGTATGTCGAGAACATGCCGGAGAGCCAGAAGGCGATATACTTCGCCAGCTCCGACTCCGTCAAGCACGCGATGAGCCTGCCGCAGTGCGATCAGGTTCGCGCCCACGGCTACGAGCTGATATACCTCACCAGCCCGCTCGACGAAATGGTGCTTGAGAATCTGCGCGATCAGGACGGGCATCCGTTCTGCAACGTTGTCACCGAGGATCTCGGCTTTGAGACCGAGGAGGAGAAGAAGGCGGCCGACGAGCGCGACGCCGAGAACAAGGACTTTCTTGATTTCGTGCAGCAGTCCGTCGGCGGCGACCTTGCGAAGGTCAAGATCTCCCGCAAGCTTGAGACTCTTCCCTGCTGCCTGACCACCGAGGGCAACATAACCCTTGAGATGGAGAAATACTTCCGTCACGGTCCCAGCGAGGAGATGCGCAAGGTCCGCGCGACCAGAGTTCTGGAGCTGAACGCGAACCACAAGGCTTTCGCCGCGCTCAAGGACGCGTACGAAAACGACAAGGACAAGGCAAAGCAGCTTTCAAAGATCCTCGCCTCCCTCGCCGAGCTTATGGCGGGCGTCGAGATCGACGATCCGGCGGAATTCGTCGCCGAGGTCAGCGAGCTGTTCTGACGCCGCCGGGGCAAAGCCCCGATACAAATAATCATCACGGAGACTGACCATGGCTAAACGTCTGGGAATATATATACACATACCCTTCTGCGCCAGCAAATGCAGCTACTGCGACTTCTATTCGCTCGCGGGCTGCGAGCATCTGATGCCGGAGTATCACAAAGCGCTGCTCGCGCATCTGGACGAGTCGGCAAAGTCGATAAAGAACTACGAGGTCGATTCCATATATTTCGGCGGCGGTACGCCCAGCTTCTACGGTGCGGACCGCATCATTGAGATATTCAACGCCCTCAAGCTCAACGGCAACGTCAGGCTTGACGCGGAGGTCACTATCGAGGTGAACCCGGACAGCATCAGTCTCAACGCTCTGAAGCTTCTGCGCGAGGAGGGCGTCAACCGTCTGTCCATCGGCGTTCAGGCTTCGGACAACAATCTTCTGAAGCTCATCGGCCGCAGGCACAATTTCCAGCAGGCGCAGACCGCCGTCGCCAACGCCCGCAAGGCCGGGTTTGACAACGTGAGTCTTGACCTCATCTACGGTCTGCCGAGCCAGACGAAGTCCGACTGGGCGCAGACGCTCGCCAAGGTCATTGAGCTGCACCCGGAGCATCTTTCCTGCTACGGGCTGAAGCTTGAGCCGGGGACGAAGATGTACGAGGACTATTACGGCTCGCCCATCCTCCCCGATGACGACGAGCAGGCCGACATGTACTGCTACGCCGCGGAGCTGCTGGAGCGCTACGGCTACAAGCAGTACGAGATCTCGAATTTCTGCGCGCCGGGGTATGAGTCCCGGCACAACATGAAATACTGGACATTGGAAGATTATATGGGCTTCGGCCCCGGCGCACACTCCTGCGTCGGCAATCTGCGGTATAGCTATGTGCGCGATCTCAAGCAGTACATCGCCGGAGTAGGCCGCGGGGTGAGCATAGTGGACGAATACGAGACCATCGAGCCGCTTGAGCGCGCGGTCGAGTACATCATGCTCGGTATGCGCACCGCGCACGGCATATCCGAGCGCGACTACCGCATCCGCTGTCAGTACAACTGGAAGCCCATCGGCCAGACGCTTCAGGCCTTCGCCGAGAAGGGCTGGGCGGAAAAGACCGGCGACCGCTGGCATTTCACCGTGCCGGGCTACCTTATATCCAATACGCTTATCGGCATCCTGCTTGAGGCTCAGGCCGGCGGCAGGATCGAGGGCACTCCGTGGCTCAGCGACGTGTTCGAGGCCGAGAAGAAGATAAGCATCCCGAAGAGCGAAGAAGAGCTGTTTACAGAGCTTTATAATCAGCATACAGAGATGAATTGATGAGGGCAGAACATTGAACGAAAACAGCAGAAAGCACTTAAAGAAGCCGGAGCCTGCGCCGAAAGCGCCGAACCGCACCGCCCGCTCCCGCCATGACGGCGCGCCCGCCGCTCCCAAAAAGAAGACCGCGGCAAAGCCCGCCGAGACTGACGCTCAGGCCGCAAAGCCGCAGCGTCCGCGCAAGCCGAAGAAGTCGCACAAGGGGCTTATCATAACCCTTGTAGTCGTCTCCGTTTTGCTCGCGGCCATCGCCGTCGGGCTTATCC
>CAVCWF010000028.1:0-3664 GCA_963605945.1 Lachnospiraceae bacterium | reverse complement strand
GGGCGGATTCAGTCACCGCCAGCGACACGAACCTGCCGGGCGTCTACGTCGGCAGCACGAATGTCGGCGGACTCACCGAGAAGGAGACGCTTGAGCTTCTGAAGGGTCAGCAGTGGGACAAGTCCGTCAGCGGAACGATGACTGTCCAGCTCCCCGCGGGGCAGAGCTTCCGCATCGACTACATCCGCTCCGGCGCGGTACTGACCGCTGAGAGCGCCGCCGCCGCGGCATATCGCTACGGCCACGGCAGCAGCAAGTTCGATAACCTCAAGACCTATATCTCCAGCCTTATGACGCCCGTCGACATCACCGAGGGCGACAAGTCGCTCAACCGCGACTACATTATGACTCTCGTCACCCGCGCGCTGGAGCGCTTTGACAAGCACATCGGCGACGGCAGCTACACCGTTGACGAGGCGGCCTCCGAGATGGTATACATCAAGGGCGCGGGACAGATAACGCTCGACGCGGAGGACGTGTACGCCAAGGCCGTCGAGGGGCTCAAGGCTCTTGAAAGCAGCGTAAGCTATACGCTTCCGGCGCAGGACGTCAAGGCGCCCGACTTTGAGGCGCTGCACACCGAGCTTATGCGCGAGCCTCAGGACGCCTACTACGACAAGGAAACCGGCGAGATCGTCCCCGACGTCAAGGGCTTCGCGTTTGACGTCTCCGAGGCGGAATCGCTCTGGAACGCCGCGGGACTTCTGGACGAAGTCCGCATCCCCGTCAAGATAGACATGCCGGAGATGACCGCGGAGCAGCTGGTCGCTTCGCTCTTCCGCGATAAGCTCGGCTCGCAGACCACGCTCTACACGTACAGCTCCGACGCGCGCATCAACAACATCAAGCTCTGCGCCGCGAAGCTCAACGGCCTTGTGCTCAACCCCGGCGAGGAATTCTCCTTCAACGGCACCGTCGGCCAGCGCACCACCGAGGCAGGCTTCAAGGCCGCGGCCGCGTATAACGACGGTCAGGTCGTGCAGGAGGTCGGCGGCGGAATCTGCCAAGTGTCCTCCACGATATACTGCGCGGCGATGCTCGCCCAGATGACGACCGTTGAGCGCACCTGCCACATGTTTGTCGTCACCTACCTGCCCTACGGCCTTGATGCAACGGTCAGCTGGCCGGGGCCGGACTACAAGTTCCGCAACGACCGCGACTATCCCGTCAAGATCGTCGCCTACTGCAACGACAACGACAACTCCATCACCATAGAGATCTGGGGCACCGACGTCGACGGCAGCTACGTTGAGCTGACCTCCGGCTACGGCTACCGCTATGACTCGACCTATCCCGACGTTGTCATCGGATACAGCGCCGTCTCCTACCGCAACATCTACGACAAGGACGGCAACCTCATCGACCGCGTGTTCGAGGCCTCCAGCAGCTACGACCTGCACGAGGACGAGATCAAGTGGCCCGAACCCAGCGAGTCCCCCAAGCCGTCCGATTCCGGCACGACCGATCCCAGCACTGAGCCTTCCGCGCCGACCGAGCCTTCGCCTGACCCGACGATAATAATCGTCGAGGGCGACGGCAACGGCTGAGAATACACGTCATATAAATACAGGAGAGAAGAGCCATGAAAAAGGAAACATTCTATATCACAACACCGATCTATTACCCCTCCGACAAGCTGCACATAGGCCACACCTACTGCACCGTGGCGACCGACGCCATCGCACGCTACAAGCGCATGTGCGGTTATGACGTGATGTTCCTCACCGGTACCGACGAGCACGGCCAGAAAATCGAAGAAAAGGCCAAGGCCGCGGGTGTCACCCCGCAGCAGTTCGTGGACAAGATCGTCACCGGCGAGGGCGGCATCCTCGACCTGTGGAAGCTGATGAACATCTCGAACGACCGCTTCATCCGCACCACCGACGACTACCATGTCGAGGCCGTGCAGCGCATTTTCAAGAAGATGTACGACAAGGGCGACATCTACAAAGGCTCCTACAAGGGCAAATACTGCACCCCCTGCGAGAGCTTCTGGACCGAGAGCCAGCTCGTAGGCGGCAAATGCCCCGACTGCGGCCGCGAGGTACACGACGCTGAGGAGGAAGCCTACTTCTTCCGCCTCTCCAAGTACGCCAAGCCCGTGCAGGAGCTGCTGGAAAGCGGCACCTTCCTTGAGCCTGCGTCCCGCGTCAACGAGATGATAAACAACTTCATCAAGCCCGGTCTTGAAGACCTCTGCGTCTCCCGCACCAGCTTCACATGGGGCATCCCCGTGGACTTTGATCCGGGTCACGTCGTGTACGTCTGGGTCGACGCGCTGTTCAACTACTGCACCGCGCTCGGCTTCCTGAACGAGAAGTACAACGATTACGACAAATACTGGCCTGCCGACGTGCACATAGTCGGCAAGGAGATCGTCCGCTTCCACTCGATAATCTGGCCTGCCATGCTGATGAGCATGGAGATGCCGCTGCCGAAGAAGGTATACGGCCACGGCTGGCTTGTTATCGACGGCGGCAAGATGTCCAAGTCCAAGGGCAACGTCGTCGATCCATACCTGCTGGCGGATATGTTCGGCGTGGACGCGCTGCGCTTCTTCCTGCTGCGCACCTTCCCCTTCGGCTCCGACGGCAACTTCTCCAACGAGCTGCTCATCAGCACCATCAACACCGACCTTGCAAACGACCTCGGCAATCTCGTCTCCCGCACCACCGCCATGGTCGAGAAGTATTTCGGCGGCACTCTGCCCGCAGAGCGCGAGGCCGATGCGCTGGATGACGAGCTTGTCTCCATGATAAAGACCACCGGCGCGAAGTACGCCGCGCAGATGGACGCGTTCCAGCTCCACCTCGCGCTTGAAGAGGCGTTCAAGCTCATCCAGCGCGCGAACAAGTACATCGACGAGAGCACTCCTTGGGTTCTCGCCCGCGACGAGAGCAAGCGCGCAAGGCTCGCAACCGTCATGTACAACCTGCTTGAGGCGCTGCGCGTGTCGCTCATCATGCTCAAGCCCTTCATCCCCGCAAGCTGTGAGAAGGCATTCGCGCAGATCGGCGCGGACGAGAACAGCACCGCGTGGGAGAATGTCTGCGTATACGGCGCCCTGCCCGCGACCGTCTCCGTCCACAAGGGCGAGACTCTGTTCCCGCGCATCGACATGGCCAAGGCGCTTGAAGAGCTTGAAAAGCTGCACGCCGAGAAGAAGCAGCCTGAGGTCAAGTGCCCGCCCGTCCTGCCCGACGTGACGATCGACGAGTTTGCAAAGTGCGATATGCGCGTGTGCAAGGTGCTCGCCTGCGAGGCCGTCAAGAAGTCCGATAAGCTGCTGAAGTTCACGCTGGACGACGGCAGCGGCACTCCGCGTCAGATCCTCTCCGGCATCCACAAGTTCTATGAGCCGGAAACGCTCGTCGGCAAGACCGTCGTCGCCATTATCAATCTCCCGCCGCGGAAGATGATGGGGCAGATGTCCAACGGTATGCTGCTCTCCGCCGTTCGCGAGGTCGAGGGCAAAGAGGAGCTGCATCTGCTGATGCTGGACGATTCCGTCCCCGCCGGCAGCCAGCTCTGCTGATACAACGTGAAATAAATAATCCCCGTCCGTGGGTCACCGGCCCACGGACGGGGATATTCTATACTTTTCTATTCTCGGTTCTAAAATAAAAGTTGGGGTAAGCGGGTAAGCGCAGCGAGACCCAACTTT
>CAVCWF010000027.1:0-3115 GCA_963605945.1 Lachnospiraceae bacterium | reverse complement strand
CGCCGGGATAGAATATGCGCGCCTCGCCCATGGCCTGAAGCTCGTTGTCGATACGGCGCATCATGTGGACGTACGGGAAGTCGTCCAGTTGAAGATTCTCGCCGATGTGAAACTCATTCTGAAGGCGCTGCGGCTCGATATTGGCCATGAAGTTCCTGACCTCGGACTTGCCGGAGGCGGGAAGCGCCTGAAGAAGAACAACTTTAAACACCTTGTTTTCCATAATTTCTCCTTATATCATATTAATTAATAAACTATTTCAAGCCATTGCGTTTTATCGACCGTAATATTGCGGCGCCGGTCAATGTACTCGATTATCAGCTCCGAAATCTCGGTCGGCTGCTCACGCACGATCTCGCATTCGCGGTAGATTTCGTAGCCGCCCGCGCCGGACGCGCGGTAATTATTCATGCACAGCGTCAGCGATTTGCCCTCTGCCAGCTCCGCGCCGCGGTATTTTATCGACACGACGCGCTCGCCGACCGGACGGCGCAGATCAAACACCGCACTGACTCCGGCAAAATAATCGTAGTTGAAGTGCTGCACGATCGGGTGCAGGAATGTTTCACTGACTTCGAGCCCGTTTTTACCAAGCGTGAAGTATTCGGCGCAGCGCTCCAGCGCGGCTTTCAGAACGCGGCGGTCGACCCGCAGCGTCACAAGCGTGTTCGGGAAGATGTAGGTCGAGACCACGTCGCGGATCGTAACGTCCTGCGCGAAGCCCTTGACCGTATTCGCCAGACTGGTTGACGATATGTCCGCTCCCGATGCTTCGAGCTGCACCTGATTGAAGAAATTCGCGATCAGCGAGCCGTGCGCGGCCATTTCAAGCGGAGACTTCGGCAGCAGGGGAGTGTCCAAATGGCCGACCGGCGTGTCAAGCCATTGTGAGGTTTCACGCTCCAGCGGCGCAAGATATTCCATCGCGGCGGGCAAGGGAGTGCATCCCGCGTCGCACAGGCGGGATGCGGCAGTCACGCCGTTTTCGTCGACGGCGATATCCATCGTGATATACTGCCGCGCCTTGTCGGGCGGCTGACAGGTATACGTGCCGTTGACGCAGAGATTTTCAACCGGCATATGCTGGTGCGCGCAGAGCAGAACGTCAAAATCAAGCTCCTGACAAATGCGCCAGCCCTGATTTTCGCTCGTTGCCGAGAGCAGCTTGCCCGTGGCAATGTCGTTTTCAAAGCCACCATGATAAATACATACCGTCAGGTCGACATTCTGTGCCTTCAGCTCGTCCAGCGCCGATTCCGCCGCGGAAAAAGCATCGCTTATTTTTATTCCGGAGAGGTTGTCGGGCGTCTCCCAATGGTTTACATAATGCGTTACAATGCCGGTCAGCCCGACGCGCAGTCCGTTTTCAAGCGTTATGACGGCCGCTTTTTCAACACCGCGTATGCCCTCAACGTTTGCGCACAGGCACTTTGCGCCCAGCGCGTCCAGAAAACGTTCGATCTCCGTTTTGCCGTAGTTGAAGTCGTGATTCCCAAGCGTGATGAAATCATATCCGCCGAGATTCAGCAGCTTGGCCGGGACGCAGTCGCCGCCGCGGCGCTGGCTGTACAGCCAGTATGTAAAGGGGCTGCCCTGAAGCGTGTCCCCGCCGTCGATGACGAGCGTGTTTCCGTCATGCTGAAAATTGCTCATGCAGTTTGCAAGGCCGCTGTCAACGCTGCCGCCGGTTGCGTAATCGACGGGGGAGAAGAAGCCGTGCGTGTCGCTTGTGTAGTATATCCTGAGTTTTCGCTGCATAACTGTCCTTTCTGAACCTGAAATTCAGATTGTTATACCCCCACGCCAAAACGTAGGGGTATAAATGCTTTTACGCGCCGTGCGCAAGCTTCCTGCGTATCCTTGTGGACACGATCTCGATGATGAGCACCAGCACCATCAGCCCCCATACGAAGGAGCCGACCATCGCCCAGCGGCGGCTGTTGAGGCACTGCACCAGCGACGCGCCGATGCCGCCTGCACCGACGATGCCGAGTGTCGTTGCGTCCTTGAGGTTGATGTCAAAGCGGTAGATAGTGGTGGAAATAAAGCTCGCGGTGAGCTGCGGGATAACGCCGTAGCGGATCTTCTGGAACGGCGTGCAGCCCATGGCGTCAAGGCTTTCAAGGATATGGGTGTCCAGATCCTCGATAGCGGTTATGTACATCTTGGATATCATGCCGATGGAGCAGACCGACTGCGTGATAACGCCGCAGGCCGCGCCGGGGCCGGTGACGCGGATCCACATCAGCGCCCAGACTATGCTGGGTATCGTCCTTATCATAAGGATGAGTATGCGCACGACGTAGGCGACGGGCTTGGGCATGATGTTGAACGAGGCGAGGAACGCGAAGGGGATGGCGAGTATTGCGCCGATGAGAGTACCGAGTACGGCGATAGCGATGGTCTGGAGCAGCAGGTACGGCACATCGGTGTCGCTGGTGCCAAACATCAGCGCAGTGTCCGGGTGGAACACGCCGTGCACAACGCCCTTTGCAACCTCGGTGCCGGTGGCGGTCAGGCCGGTGAACTTGATGTCATGTGCCGACCAGCCGACGAGAACAACGATAATGAGGACGATCAGCGTGTACAGAAGCCATTTGCGCGGACGGTTTGCATACATTTCCGCCGCGGTCAGCTTCCTGTCCAGTGTCTCCTCGAAAACTTCTATTTTTTTCTTTTTCTCCATCACGGCTCTCCTTTCAGCTCAGCTTCTTGCGAAGATATTCGCTGAAGAAGTCGATCGCCACGACGACGACGAACAGCGAGAGCAGCACCGTGCCGAGGCTGTTGTAGTCACGCCAGCCGATGCGCTCGTTAATGGTGATGCCAAGGCCGCCGGCGCCGACGTAGCCGAGTATTGCGGATGCACGGACGTTCATCTCAAAGCAGTAGAGACTGTGGCTGAGATAAACGGGCAGTATCTGCGGTACGCAGGCAGACCAGAAAGCTTGGAACTTGTTCGCGCCGAGGGCTTCCATTGCCTCAAACGGCCCCATGTCGATGGTCTCAATGCTCTCGAAAAGCATCTTTGCCACGATGCCGAAGGTGAATATCGCGATTGCGACGGTGCCGGAGAAGGTGCCGAGGGAGAAGATGAGCGCGCAGACGAGCGCGA
>CAVCWF010000026.1:0-2265 GCA_963605945.1 Lachnospiraceae bacterium | reverse complement strand
CGCATGAACCGCGACGGCTTCGACATCCCGTTCGAGACGTTTCTGGGCTTCCCCGGCAACGAAAAGACCCCCGATATCGACCTCAACTTCTCCGGCGAATATCAGGCCAAGGCGCATAAATACACCGAGACGCTGTTCGGCTCCGACCATGTTTTCCGCGCCGGAACGATAGGCACCCTCGCCGAAAAAACCGCCTACGGCTACGTCAAGAAGTACCTTGAGGAGCGCGGGATAAAGACGACCAAGGCCGAGGAGAACCGCCTCGCGCTGGGGCTTGTCGGCATCAAGCGCACCACGGGTCAGCACCCCGGCGGCCTCGTCGTCGTGCCGCAGGATATGGACGTGACGGATTTCTGCCCCGTGCAGCACCCGGCGGACGACCCGAACAGCGACATCATCACAACGCATTTTGAATATCACTGCATGGAGGCGAACCTCCTCAAGCTCGACGAGCTGGGGCACGATGACCCGACCATGATCCGCATGATGGAGGATCTGTCCGAGAAGATGGGCGAGCGGGTCGACGCGCAGAAGATCCTGCTCTCCGACCCCGACACCATGTCGATCTTCACAAGCCCCGCCGTGCTGGGGCTGCCGGACGACGACCCAATAATCGGCAAGACCGGCACCATCGGCATCCCGGAGTTCGGCACGCCCTTTACCCGGCAGATGCTTGTGGACACGCAGCCCAAGCAGTTTGACACGCTGGTGCGCCTGTCCGGCTTCTCCCACGGCACCGACGTCTGGGCGGGCAACATCCGCGACCTGATAGTCAACGGCATCGCGACCGTCAACGAGACCGTCGGCTGCCGCGACGATATCATGATCTACCTCATCTCCGTCGGCATCGCGCCCGCGCTCGCGTTCAAGACCATGGAGGCCGTGCGTAAGGGCAAGGTCAAGAAGAGCGGCGAGTTCCCCGGCGATGCCGAGCAGCAGATGCGCGACAAGGGCGTGCCGGACTGGTACATCGAGTCCTGCCGCAAGATCGCCTACCTCTTCCCGAAGGCGCACGCCGTCGCGTACGTCATGATGGCCTTCCGCATCGCGTGGTTCAAGGTGCATAAGCCGCTGGCGTTCTATTCGGCGTATTTCTACCGCCGCAGCCAGAAGGGCGGCTTCGACGCGGCGATGATGACCGGCGGCACCGACGACGTCCGCCGCCGCATCAACGACATGCGCCGCCGCACCGACCTGACCGCGAACCAAGAGGATCTGCTGGTCACGCTGGAGGCCGTGTACGAGTTCAACATGCGCGGCTTCGAGTTCGCGCCGATAGACCTGTATGAGTCGGACGCGACGAAGTTCATGCTTGCGGACGAGAAGCGCCTGCGCCCGCCGTTCGTGGCCATCTCCGGCCTCGGCGAGTCGGCGGCGATCGACCTCGCGCGCGTCAAGGAGAGCGGGAAGCGGTACATCTCCGTCGAGGAGCTGAGCCGCGACTGCCCCAAGGTCAGCCAAACGCATCTGGAGCAGCTGAAAGCGCTCGGCGCGCTCGGCGATATGCCTGAGAGCAGCCAGATCAATCTGTTCGAGCTGTGAATTAATGAAGAGAATCCCCCCAATGCGGAACGCATTGGGGGATTCGTGTGTTGTGTGGGGGAGAGGATAAGGGGAACGGCACAGAGGCCGTCCCCTACGAGTATATTTATAGTGCGTACTCTCTTTTCCCCTCTGCTCTGGTCGTTACTATGGCGACCCCTTTCCCCAGTGTGCGCACTGGGGACTTCCCCTAAAAGGGGCAGCGCTTCGCGGCAAAAATTTGAGACTGCCGCGTTGGCTGCACCGCACCATCTTGGCGCCCCTCTTAGGGGAGCTGTCGGCCGTAAGGCCGACTGAGGGGTCGCCGGAGGGGAGACTAGAGCAGGGGAGAAAAGAAAGGGCGGAGTATAGAAAAGCTTGTCATTGCCCCTAAAGGGACTAGGCGGCAAATCAATGAATCGTGGTATGCCGCCGTCGCGAGGAGCGAAGCGACGCGGCAATCCGTTCTCTTTATGACAGCAGTATGTTTTTCTGCGACGTAAAGGGGATGCGGATTCCCACGACCAGTGACGTCGGTCACTGGTCTCGGAATGACAGGGGGGTCTATACATTGCCGGGTCTTTTATCCAATGGCGGTATTCCGAGACTGGCGACCCCTCAGGCGCTGACGCGCCAGCTCCCCTAAGAGGGGCGCCAAGACGGTGCGGAGCAGCCACTGCGCCAGTCCGAAATCTTTGCCGCGAAGCGCTGCCCCTTTTAGGGGAAGTGGCACGAAGTGCCGAA
>CAVCWF010000025.1:0-17325 GCA_963605945.1 Lachnospiraceae bacterium | reverse complement strand
ACTGTGAAGAGTGCGAGACGAAGGAAGCGGCGATGAGCCGCGAGTGGCAGATAAAGCAGCTCACCCGGCAGCAGAAGCTCGCCTTGATAGAAAAGAAATGAAAAATGCACCCCATCCGCGGGATTTGTGTCCCACGGATGGGGTGCGCCGTTTCTTTCGGGCTGTACGCCATTGACGAAAGGCCGGGGAAAAGGATATAATGTTATCACATTTTGATTCACAGAGGTCAGCGCTCATGTATAAACCATTGGCAGACGAGATTCGCCCGGACAGCCTTGACGACGTTGTCGGGCAGAAGCATATACTTGGCTCCGGCGGTATGCTGAGGCGTATCGTTGAGAGCGGGCAGATACCCAACATGATATTCTACGGCCCCTCCGGCACGGGGAAAACCACCGTCGCGCGCATCATCGCCCAGCGCACTAACCGCAGCCTGCGCAAGCTCAACGCGACGACCGCCGGCATCGCCGACATCAAGCAGATCATCGCGGAGCTGGACACCATGCTCACCCCCGGCGGGGTGCTGCTGTATCTCGACGAGATCCAGTATTTCAACAAAAAGCAGCAGCAGTCGCTGCTGGAATTCATAGAGGACGGGCGCATCACGCTCATCGCCTCCACGACCGAGAACCCGTATTTCTGCGTGTTCAACGCGATTCTGAGCCGCTCGACGGTGTTTGAGTTCAAGCCCGTCAACGCGCGCGACGTCGAGGGCGCAGTCCTGCGCGCCGTGGACATCATGAACGCACGCCGAGGTACGCCCCTTACGCTTGCCGACGGCGTCGTGCGGCATATCTCCGCCTCCTGCGGCGGCGACGTGCGCAAGGCGATGAACTCGGTGGAGCTGCTGTTTTCGGCGGCGGGGGAGGGCGGCATCATCACGCTGGAGGACGCGAAGGCCATCACCCAGCGCAGTGCCATGCGCTATGACCGCGACGGGGACGACCATTACGACATCCTCTCCGCGCTGATGAAGTCACTGCGCGGCTCCGACCCGGACGCGGCCATGCACTATCTGGCGCGGCTCCTTGAGGTCGGCGATCTGATAGGCGCTTGCAGACGCATCCTGTGCTCTGCGAGCGAGGACGTCGGCCTTGCATACCCGCAGGCTGTGCCGATAGTCAAGGCATGCGTCGACTCCGCGCTCCAGCTCGGCCTGCCTGAGGCCAAGCTCCCGCTTGCCGAAGCCTGCCTTCTGCTTGCAACCGCGCCGAAGTCGAACACCGCCTGCGCCGCCATCGACCGCGCCATGGCCGACGTCCGCGCCGGCCGTACCGGCAGCATCCCGCGCGAGCTGCAGAATGTCCACGCCGACGGCGCGGGCTTCGAGCGCGAGCAGGGCTACAAGTATCCGCACAATTTCCCCGGCCATTGGGTCAGACAGCAGTATCTGCCGGACGAGCTGAAAAATGCGCGCTACTACGAGTACGGCGATAACAAGACCGAGCAGGCCGCGCGGCGCTACTGGGAAGAGATTAAAAAGAATTAAGAACTCCGATTTCGCCCCGTTTCACCCAATATACAGTGTATGCTTGCAGCATGAAGCCGCAATATAAGGAGGTTTTGTGATGCAGGCATTGAGAAGCCAGACCGCGCTCAGGCGCGGCGGCATAGTATATCTGCGGACGGACGAGCTTACGCCGAACCCCGTCCAGCCGCGCAAACGCTTTGACGACGAATCGCTGGAGGAGCTGTCGGGCAGCATAAAGAGCTACGGCATATTGAACCCGCTCACCGTGCGTCTGCGCTGCGGCAAATATGAGCTTGTGGCGGGGGAGCGCCGCCTGCGCGCGGCGAAGCTTGCGGGGCTGGAGGAAGTCCCGTGCATACTCATCGACGTGAACATGGAGGACGCGAGCCTTATTGCGCTGGTCGAGAATTTGCAGCGGCGCGACTTGGATTTCATCGAGGAGGCGCTGGGCATAAGCCAGCTCATCCGTATGTTCGGCATGAGTCAGGAGGAGGCCGCGCGGCGCATCGGCAAATCGCAGTCGGCTGTCGCAAACAAACTGCGGCTGCTGAAGCTGCCGAGCGACGTGCTTGAATCACTGCGCCAGAACGGCCTGACCGAGCGGCACGGCCGCGCGCTGCTGCGTCTGCCGAGTCCTGTCGCGCAGAGGGCGGCGCTGGAGTATATCGTTGACAACGGTCTGACCGTCGCCGCAACGGATGCGTACATAGACGCGCTGCTTTCGGAGCCGGAGGAAGCGGAGCGGAAGGACGAGGAGAAGCCGGAGAAGCGGCGAACCTTCGTGCTGAAGGATGTGCGCGTGTTTCTCAACACGCTCTCCCGCAGTATCGACCTGATGAAGCAGGGCGGCATCGACGCCGGTATCCAGCGCGAGGAGACGGACGACTCGCTGATTCTGACGATATCCATCCCCAAGGCGCGCCAGCCCTCGCAGAACGGGTAAAATTTTCGATTAATAGGACAAATCACCGCCTTCGTATATTTTACAAAGGCGGTGATTTTATGATAAGCTATTTTTCCGAGCTTCGGTATAAGGAGGTCATCGACATCAACAGCGGCTTCCGGCTGGGCTACGCCTGCGACATGGAGTTTGATGACGCTGAGGGGCGCATCGTGTCGCTGGTCACGCCGGGGCGCGCAAAGTTTTTCGGCCTGCTTGGCCGCGAGGACGACTATGTGCTGCCGTGGCAGAGCATAGTCCGCATCGGCAGCGACATAATACTTGTAGACTGCAAGGGCGAGGTCTCACGCCGCAAGCGCCGCCGGCGCAGTCTGATCTGATATTTTTGTTGGCAAACCGGCGCTTTTGCGATATACTGATATAATCAAGCATATTCAAAGGAAAAATTCAAATGGAAAACACTGAGATAAAAAGAGAACGCGCGGTGCTGGCGGGACTGTCGGCGGCGAGCATGGACGAGAGCGAGCGCTCCACCGAGATATCCATGGAGGAGCTTGCGGCGCTTGTCGATACCGCGGGCGGCGACACGGTGGCCATAATAATGCAGAGCCGCCCGACGCCCGATCCGCGCAGCTTTATCGGCGACGGCAAGGTGCGCGAGATGAAGGAGCTTATCGCAATGAACGACTGCGACCTCGCGGTGTTCGACAATGAGCTGACCCCATCCCAGATGCGTGTGCTGTCCGAGGAGCTGGGCGTCAAGGTTCTTGACCGCTCCGGACTGATACTCGACATCTTTGCCCAGCGCGCGCAGACCCGCGAGGGTCAGCTTCAGGTGGAGCTGGCGCAGTATAAATATCTGCTCCCGCGCCTGACCGGTATGTGGACGCATCTTGTGCGCCAGACCGCGTCCGGCGGCTCCTCGCCTATTGGCACCCGCGGCCCCGGCGAAACCCAGCTTGAGACCGACCGCCGCCACATCCGCCGCAAGATACAGAAGCTTGAGGAGGAGCTGGCCGCGGTGCGCAAGGTCAGAAGCACCCAGCGCCGCCGCCGCGAGAAGAACGACATGCCCGTCGTCGCGCTCGTCGGCTACACGAACGCCGGTAAATCAACGCTTTTGAACTGCCTGACAGGGTCTGATATCCCGGCTAATGACCGGCTTTTTGACACGCTGGACACCACTACCCGCCGTCTGCGGCTCGACGAGACGCAGGAGGTGCTGCTGTCCGACACCGTCGGCTTCATCCGCAAGCTGCCGACGCACCTCATCGAAGCCTTCAAGGCGACGCTTGAGGAGCTGAGCTATGCCGATGTGCTGCTGCATGTTATTGACATCTCGAATCCGGAATGGGAGGCGCAGGCGCGCGTCGTGGACGGACTTATCAGCCAGCTCGGCGCAAGCGAGACTCCCTGCCTGCGCGTTTTCAATAAGTGCGACGCATATATAGGCATCCTGCCGCACGGGGACGACATCGTGTGCATCTCCGCCAGAAGCGGCGAGGGCGCGGACGCGCTGGTCAGCAAGCTGCTGGAGATGCTTGACCGCGGCAAAAAGCAGGTCAGGCTGGAGATACCGTATTCCGACGCGGGGATCGTCGACCTGCTCAAGCGCGAGACGGCGGTACTGAGCATGGAATACACCGACACCGGCATCACCGCCGAGGCCATAGTCACGCCGGACGTGCTGGGGCGCGTGAAAAAATATATCCCCGGCTACGTCGAGCCGAAGGAGGACTGGGAATGAGCGTTTTCGAGACCGAACGTCTTGTGATGCGTCCGTGGCGCGAGGACGACGCGGAAAATTTATATAAATACGCGAGCGATCCGGAAGTCGGCCCCGCGGCGGGCTGGCCGGTACATACGAGCGTTGAGGACAGCCTGCGCGTTCTGCGCGAGGTGCTGATAAAGGACAAGACTTGGGCGGTGACAATAAAGCCGAGCGACGAGCCAGTCGGCAGCATCGGCGCGTTCCCTACGGACGCCTCCGGTGCGGACGGCGAACCGGAGATCGGCTATTGGATAGGCCGCCCCTACTGGGGTAATGGCTATATTCCCGAAGCCGTCCGCGCGCTGATCGGCCGCTGCTTTGACGAGGGCGCGGAGAACGTCTGGTGTTCGCATTTTGTGGGGAACGATAAGTCGCGCCGCGTGATAGAGAAATGCGGCTTCAGATACGTGATGACCAAGCCGTGGCAGCCGACACCGGAGGACACGCGCGACGCATTGTATTATAAGATAACTCGCAAGGAGTGGGAGCATGACTGAATACTGCGTCCCGACCGCGGCGGGCGAGGCGAGCTTCACCGAGAAGCGCTCCGAGTTTCTGGGGCATGTGCGCCCCGTGGAGAGCGAGGAGGAGGCGCGCGCCTTCGTCGCGGAGATGAAAAAGAAATATTATGACGCGCGGCACAACTGCTGGTGCTACATAATCAAGGACGTCGCGGAGCGCTATTCCGACGACGGCGAGCCGCAGGGCACGGCGGGCATCCCGATGCTTGAGGTGTTCCGGCGCGAGGGCGTGTGCAACGTCGTCTGCGTCGTGACGCGGTATTTCGGCGGGATCCTGCTCGGCGCGGGCGGGCTTCTGCGCGCATACACCAAGAGCGCGAAGGACGCGCTTGACGCCGCAGGCATATCCGTTGTGCGGCGCTGGGTCGAAACGGCGCTCGACTGCTCGTACGCCGCGGCGGAAAAGCTCAAACAGGAGATAACGGCCTTCGGCGGCATCGTCGCGGGGCTGGATTACGGCGCGGCGGTCACGATACATGCGTACGTTCCGGAAGAATCGGCGGAGGATTTCAAAGCGCGGATATTTGACGTCAGCGCGGGCGGCGTGACGGTGCGCGTCACGGGCGAGGATTTCCGCGCCGTCCCGCGGGTGAAGTGAACTGCTGTGCGCCCCTTGGCCGCCTGAGGGGTTGTCTGTGTGCAGAAAGCCGATAGGGAAAAGAGACGGTAATGTACAGACCCCCTCTGTCATTCCGAGGAGCGAAGCGACGTGGGAATCCGCATCCCCTTTATGCCGCCGCAGAAACATACTGCTGTCTTAAAGGAAACGGATTGCCACAGCCAGTTTGCGAACTGGCTTCGCAATGACAGGCTGGTTTGAGACGGCGCGACGATATATCACCAGAAGTACGTCGCTGCATTTACGGGACGGCCACTGTACCGTCCGCACACTACAACAAAAAACGCTCTGCGTTCCAAACTGTTCGTTTGAAACGCAGAGCATTTTTATCAGCCCTCGGCGGGCGTCTGCTGGTAGAGATCGAGGAATTCCTCAAAGCAGAGGCCGTTTTCCATTATATATGTCGCCGCCTCGACGCCGACATAGCGGAAGTGCCACGGCTCATACATGATCCCGGTGATGTCCGACTTGCCGTCGGGGTAGCGGACGATGAAGCCGTACTCTTGACAATGCTGGCTCATCCACTGATAGGTGGCTGTATTTTCGCACTCTTCAATGGTCTTGGGGTCGCGGTAAACGTCGGTTATGTCGCATGACAGACCGGTCTGGTGCTCACTGGTGCCGGGCTTGGCGACGATCTTTGCGGCGTCCTCAGGGCTGTAACCCTGACCGATCTTGCGGTTGTACAGATAGTTCTGATCCGCATAGGTTCTGTACCCGGAAGAGAGGTACACGCTCAGTCCCTCGGCACGCGCCGCAGCGACAAATTCGCGCATAGGCTCGATAATACGGGAATCAAGGCCAATGCCCTCAATATAATCCACCGACGGTGCATACTCGCCGATGTCGTGTGTGGGGTTTGCGAGCAGAAACTCCCAGCTCGTTATATCAATATCCGGCAGGGAATTCTCGACCGGCTCCGGAGAGGGCTCCGGCGTCTCGACCGGGGCTTCGGTGACTTCCGGCGTTTCCTCCGGCTGGACTGTTTCTGCCGGGGTCACGGTAGGCGTGGCGGAGGCCAGCTCCTGAAACTCCTTGCCGTTAGTCCTTGCGCTGCCGGTGAGATACAGATATATACCGAGCAGAATCAGAAGAACTACTCCAAGTATTATACGAATGGTTTTGTTTCCCTTCATGAGATCCTCCATACTATATGATCAACAGCGGCCGGCCGCTGTCCAAAATGCCGTACGCGATAAATATACCATTTTGCGGCATGATGGTCAACTTAAATTTGTTGAAGTGTGACGCCGCTTCTGGTATAATCATCCGAAAGGGGGCTGATCGTATGAAACTTACATGGTGCGGACATTCCTGCTTTCTGCTTGAGAGCCGCGGCGGCTCGGTCGTGTTCGACCCGTACGCGCCCGGCAGCGTTCCGGGTCTGGTTCTGCCGCCGCTTATGGCGGATGCCGTGATATGCAGCCATGAGCACGCGGATCACTTTTATCCCGAAGGCGTGACGCTGAGCGGGCGGAAGCCCGATTTTGAGATACGGCGTTTCGACTGCTGGCACGATGATGTGCACGGCGCGAAGCGCGGCAAAAATACAATGACGCTTGTGGAGGCGGACGGCCTGCGCGTGCTGCATATGGGCGACCTTGGACATATGCTCAGTCCGGAACAGCTCGCGGCATTCGGCCGCGTGGACGTGCTGCTGATCCCGGTAGGCGGGTTTTACACCATCGACGCGCGTCAGGCGGCGGAGCTTGCGGCGAAAATTGCGCCCGCGGTGACGGTGCCGATGCACTACCGCGGCGACGGCTTCGGATATGACGTCATCGCGCCGGTCGGGGACTTCCTGCGGCTGATGGACAAGGTCGTCATGCTGGACGATAACGTTGTCGAGCCGGAGAAGCTTGCCGCGCCGGTCGTCGCCGTCCCGAAATGCCCGCGCGGTTGACAGCACCGCGGATGTAGTATATAATATTCCTATATAAAAGATAGGGATTAAGAAGCTTGGAGAGACAGACAATGGCATATCGAAGCCTCCCTTGGGTCGAGCGATGTACCGGCTCCCGCATAGAATGTTACGGCGCATCAATCAATGTAAACGAGGGAGAAGTATGTTTAAAGATTTAAAAGAGACAATTGAAGCCTATAAGGCGCGTGACCCGGCGGCGCGCAGCTCGCTGGAAATATATTTTCTGTATCCCGGCCTGAAGGCCGTGCGCAGCCACCGCAAGGCGCACTGGTGTTATGAGCACAACCTAAAGTTTTTAGCCAGATTCATCTCGCAGCGCAGCCGTCACCGCACGGGCATAGAGATCCATCCCGGCGCGAAGATCGGTAAGCGGCTGGTCATTGACCACGGCATGGGCATTGTGATCGGCGAGACCGCCGAGATCGGCGACGACTGCCTGATATATCACGGCGTGACGCTCGGCGGCACGGGTAAGGACGTCGGCAAGCGCCATCCGACCATCGGGAACAACGTCCTGATAGGCGCGGGCGCGAAGGTGCTGGGGCCGTTCACCGTCGGGGATAACAGCCGCATCGCGTCGAACTCCGTGGTGCTCAGCGAGATCCCGCCGGACAGCACGGCGGTCGGCGTACCGGCCAAGGTCGTGAGGATCGCCGGGAAAAAGGTCAACTACGTGGGCGACGTCGATCAGGTCAGCGTATCCGACCCCGTGAGCACGGAGCTTGCGGCGCTGCGCCGCGAACTCAACGAGCTTCGCGGAAAGGTCGAAGGCAGCGCGGCCTGCGAAGCGCCCGGCGAGGCGGAAAATAAAGAATGATAAAGTGACCCCACCGGATTTTTAACAAGTCCGGTGGGGTCACTGCATATGGGGCGGCGATTGCCGCCATTTTATTTGTTGAAAACGTTCGTTACGCGGTGACGGTCTCGCTGCGCTGGCCGCAGGTGACGGTATACTCGGTTCCGCTCGCAAGCTCTGGAGAGGAGAAGAGGAGCGAGGTGAAGTCATACTTCGCGGTGACCGCGGCAAGCTCGCCGAACTGCACGTCGTTTCCGGCGCTGCCGCTGAACTTGTACGAGACATAGAGCTGGCCGTCCGCTTCGGCTTCCAGCGCTTTTTTCGCCCCGCTCAGCGCGAACACCGTGCCGCCCGTGATGCTGAGCGAATCTTTCGCGTCAATGGCGCGCTTGGCGGAGCTTATGAACAGGCTGCCGCCGGTTATCGTCGCGGTTCCGGTCTCGCTGGGGAAGCCGTTTATGTTTTTGCCGGCCTGAATGCCGTCGGCCGCGGAGCTGATATTGATGCTGCCGCCGGAGATGTTCACATCGGCCACGCATCTGACCGCGGCGTCAATGCTGTTCAGCTCCAGCTCGCCGCCGGAGATGCTGATGCTCGTCTCGGCCTTCAGCGCCTTGCTGCTCGCGTCCACGCCGTCGCCAAGCGTATCTACGCGAAGCGTGCCGCCCGTGATGTCCAGCGCGGTGGCCGCGTCGATGCCGTCGCCGGAAGCCGAAACGGTCACGTCGCCGCCGCTGACGGTGATGAAGCCCTTGCCGTCCTTATCGGTGGTTGCGGATTTGATGCCGTCGTTCCCGGCGGAGATAACGAGAGTGCCCGCCTCGATCTGAACGGAGTCCGCGCCGCGCAGACCGTTGTTGACCGCGTTCACGGTGACATAGCCGCCCTGAACCTTCAGGTCGTCTTTGCTTGCGATGCCGTTGTTTATATAGCCGTTGACGGTCAGCTTGCCGCTGCCCTCAATGTCAAGATCGTCCTTGGAGAAGATGGCCGCGCCGGAAGCGTCTGCCGCCGGGGCAGTCCCCTCAACGCCGGAGGTGACGATGTTCTCACTGCCGTCCGCAAGGACAAGCTTGAGCTTGTCGGCCTTTTCGACCATGATGGCGGGTGCGTCAAGGCAGGTGATGCTGGCGTTGTTGAGAGTGAGCGTCACTTTCATCGCCTCGTCGCCGGTGTTTATGACTATCTGCCCGTTGTCGAGCGTGCCGCTGACGGAATATTCCCCGGCGGCGGAAATGGTCACGACGCTGCCGTTTACCGCCACGCCGCCGCCCGTGAAGGACGCGCCGTCGCCGGTAAGCTCTATTTTCGTGGCCGTGTCTCCAGCCACGGCAGAACCGCTGCCGCAGCCGCAGAGCAGCGCGGCGCAGAATATTGTGACAAGCAGGAGTGCGAGATATAATTTGCTGTTTTTCATTGCGTGTATCCTCCGTGCGGCCTCGCCGCGAAATGATTGCCGGTTTATATGGAGTCCTTGTCGGTCTCCCGGCCGCAGATGATGTTGAGGTTGCCATTGCGGCAGCGCAGGTCGTCCATGAACGCCTTGGTGCCGCTGTCGGACTTGAGATTTATAAGGTAGCTCAGCTCGTAGAGCGTCCCCATGTTCGTGGTCTTGACGCGCACCAGCTCGTGGTAGCTCGTGTACTTGTCGAACAGATCGTCAAACAGGCCGTCGTAATCGAGCGTTTCGGGGATGGTTATCTTGAGTATGCGGCTGCTGGAGTTGCGCTCGCCGAACTTCACGAGCGTCAGCAGCAGCACGAACGCCGCCATTATTGCAAAGTACAGCATAGCGACATATATGTAGCCCATGCCGCAGACAAGGCCGATCGACATCGAGAGGAACAGCCCGACGATCTCCCTTGCTGTACCCTGCGCACTGCGGAAGCGCACAAGGGCGAAAGTGCCCGCCACCGCGAGTCCCGCGCCGACGTTGCCGTTGACCATCATGATGACCATCGTGACCGCGGCGGGCAGCAGCGCCAGCGCCAGCATGAACGAGCTGCTGTGGCGGCTGCGGAAGGAGAAGACCAGCGACGTGAGCACGCCGAGAACTATTGCCGTCGCCATGCAGGCGATGAAAGAGGAAAGCGTTATTGCAGGGGAAATCAGGCTGTTAAACACAGGTTATCACTCCGTTTATGTATTTATCAAGGATATTGTTCTTGTAGCAGACGCCGTATTTTGAAAAACCGGTTGGGAAAACGTCCAGCTCGCCGAGAATGTGCGCCAGCCACAGCGGCACGGCTCCGGGCGCTTTGATCTCCAGCAGCACCATGCCGTCTGCGACCAGCGGCTCGCCGTGGCTGCCCGCGCGGAGATCCAGCTCCGTCTCGCGCCAGCGCATGTTGTGGTCAAAGGTTATGCGCAGGTCGGGATCGTCCGACGCAACATAGGCCTGCCGGTCACATGCGATGAACACCTTCGGCTTGGGCTTGTTCTGAAGAAGGAACCAGTCTATCTCGCGCGACATCTGGCTGGGCTTCGGTGCGGGGATGCTCCCGTCGAGATAGCCCGGCGCTTCGTCCGCGCGCATACGGATGCGGCGCTTGTACACGACGCCCTTGTATTTTTTCTTCAGCTCCACAAACACGGAGTCGCCGTCGCCGGGGACGTTATAGCTTCGCAGGCGAAGCTTTTCCTTGTAGACGGGGCGCTCTATGGAATAGCGGATCAGGTGGTAGTCGTCGCTGTCGTAATATATGCTGCATACCGTGCTCTCAAAGTATTCGTCCGGTACGATGTACGGATCGAGGAGCTGCCGCAGCGACTCATATTTCTCGCGGGACAGCAGATATTTTTTTTCGTATCTCTTGAATGTAAATTTCGCGCTGCCCATGTCAGACTCCCGTTTCCTTACTAACTGGAAGCTATTATACCTTGGTTTTCTTAATAATTCAACGATAATAATTGTACAAACCTTGAACTTGCGGCGCGGCGCACGAATTTATTGCATATGCCCCGCGCGCTTGATATAATAAAAGGTACAGAAACGGACGCTTTTGCGGAGGTGCGTATGAAAAATATTCTTATGATAGGCACCGGGGGAACCATTGCCTCCGAAATGACCGACGACGGGCTGACCCCGGAGCTGACCCCGGAGCAGCTGCTGCGGTATGTCCCGGCGATATCCGGCCTGTGCCGCGTGGACTGCCTGTCCCTGTTCAGCATCGACAGCACGAACGTCACCCCGGCGCACTGGACGCGGATAGCGGCGGCACTGCGGGAAAACTATGCGCGATATGACGGCTTCGTCATCAGCCACGGGACGGACACCATGGCCTACACTGCCGCGGCGCTCTCATATCTGGTACAGGACTCAAAAAAGCCGATAATCCTGACCGGCTCGCAGAAGCCCATCAATTACGACTCGACGGACTCGAAGCTCAATCTTATGGACGCCTTCGTCTGCGCCTGCTCGGAGGAATTGTCCGGCGTGAACATCGTCTTCAACGGCCGCGTCATCCTCGGCACCCGCGCCCGCAAGACCTGCTCGAAGAGCTTTGCGGCCTTTTCCAGCATAAATTACCCGTATCTTGCCATATTGCAGGATCATCGGCTCGTCAGCTATATAAGCCCCAGCAGCCTGCCGGAACCGAAATTCTATGACGCGCTCGACCCCAATATCGGCCTGATAAAAATGATACCCGGCACGGACTTCGAGCTGCTGGACTTCATGCTCTCACGCAAAGACGCGCTGATCATGGAGTGCTTCGGTGTCGGCGGCCTGCCGTCATACAGCGACGATAAGATGTTCGAGGTAATAAGGAAATACACTGGCATGGGAAAGTTCATCGTCGTCACCACGCAGGTGCAGAACGAAGGCTCCGACCTCTCGGTGTACAGCGTAGGCCACCGGCTCAAGGATAATCCGAACGTCCTCGAAGCCTACGACATGACCACCGAAGCCGCGCTTGCGAAGATGATGTGGATACTCTCGCTCAGCCGCGACGGGGAGACGGTCAGCAGCATGTTCTATGAGCCGGTCGCGCACGACATTTTGTACAGGGGTTAACTATGGAAACGGTTGTTATTATAGGCGGCGGGGCGTCGGGCATGATGGCGGCGCTGACCGCGGCGGAGGACGGGAACAGGCGCGTGGTGCTGCTGGAGCGGCAGCAGCGTGTCGGGCGGAAGCTGCTCGCGACCGGGAACGGCCGCTGCAACCTGACGAACACCGGAGCCGCGGCGGAGAATTATCACGGCGAGAACGCGGATTTTGTCCGTCCCGCGCTGGAAAAGTTCCCGCCGCAGGCCGCGATGGATTATTTCGCCTCGCTGGGTCTGCTGATGACGGAGGAGTACGGCGGGAGGGTCTACCCACTTTCAAACTCCGCAAACTCCGTTGTGGACGTGCTGCGTTTCGCGCTGAACCGCGCCGGGGTGGAACTGCGCACCGGCGTTGTCGCGCGCGGGATACTGCGCGCGGACAGCGGATATGAGATAAAATATGACGGCGGCTCGCTGCATGCGGACTGGCTGATAGTTGCCTGCGGCGGCGCTGCGGGCGGCAAGCTGGGCGGCGTCCGGGACGGGTACGAGCTTCTGAAGCCGCTCGGCCACAAGACCACCGCGCTGCACCCGGCGCTGGTGCAGCTGCTGACCGCGCTGGAGTACCCGCGCGCGCTGAAGGGCGTCCGGGCGGACTGCCGCATCGGCCTGCTGCGCGGGGATGAGGTGCTCTGCGAGGGAAGCGGCGAGCTGCAATTTACCGAGACCGGCGTGTCCGGCCCTGCGGCATTTGACATTTCGCGCCGCGCCGCTTCCGAGGACGGAAAGCTGAGCTTGAGCGTCGATTTCCTGCGGGAATACCCGCAGGAGCGAGTGCTGGAGCTGCTGCGCGCGCGGCGCGCGGCGCTCCCTAACCTGCCCGCCGAGGAGCTTCTGACCGGGATGCTGCACAACCGCCTTGGCCGGATGCTGATAAAATACGCCGGCATCGGCGCGCAGGCTCCTCTGCGTCTGCTTGAGGATGCGGAGCTGGAGCGCGTCGCCGACGCTTGCCGGAATTTCCGTCTGGCGCTGCTCGGCACGGAGGGCTTCGACTGCGCGCAGGTGACGGCCGGGGGCATCAAGACCGGCGGCTTTAATCCGGAGACGCTGGAGAGCTGGTTCATGCCGCGGCTGTTCGTATGCGGCGAGCTGCTGGACGTTGACGGTGACTGCGGCGGATATAATCTGCAATGGGCTTGGGCGAGCGGGCGGCTCGCGGGGAGACTTGGCAAATGATACTTGTAAGAAATCTGCGGCTTGCGCCGGGGCAGTCGCTTGATGCGCTGCGCGGTCCGGCGGCAAAAAAGCTCCGGATTCCGGAGCGGGAGATAAAGGATCTGAAGCTCGTGAAGCGCTCGCTTGACGCGCGGAAGAAGAGCGACATCCACTATGTCTGCGCCGTTGCGGCGGCGATCCATGGCGATGAGCAAAAAGTAATCGCCCGCGCGAAGAGCGCGGATGTGAGCGAATATGCGGAGCCGGTGTATGACATCCCGCACGTCGCCGCGCCGGGGACGCGGCCTGTTGTCGTCGGCTTCGGCCCGGCAGGCATGTTCGCGGCGCTGGTGCTGGCAAAGGCGGGCGCAAACCCGATCGTGCTTGAGCGCGGTATGGACGCGGTCAGCCGCAAGAAGGCGGTGGATGCGCTGCGCGCAGGCGGCGAATTGCAGCCGGAGAGCAATGTGCAGTTCGGCGAGGGCGGCGCGGGAACCTTTTCCGACGGAAAGCTCAATACCGGCACGAAAGATCGGCGCATGGGCTGGATGCTGCGCGAGTTTGCCGCGCACGGCGCACCGGAGAGCGTGGTTTATGACGCGAAGCCCCATATCGGCACGGATATTCTGATAGACGTCGTGCAGAACATCCGCCGCGAGGTCATCGCTCTCGGCGGCGAGGTGCGCTTCGGGCACCGGCTGGAGCGGCTGAACGTCGCGGACGGGCGGCTCACCGGCGCGGTAGTCCGTTGCGCGGAGGGGGAGTACACCCTGACTTGCGAGCGGCTGATACTCGCCATCGGCCATTCGGCGCGCGATACATTTGAAAATCTGAACGCGCAGGGCGTGCCGATGCAGCCAAAGCCGTTTTCCATGGGGGTGCGCATAGAGCACCTGCAAAGAGACATCGACCTTGCGCAGTACGGGCGTGAGCGCGGCGAGCTGCCTGCGGCGGACTATTCGCTGAACGTCCACCTGCCTGACGGCACGAGCGCCTACACCTTCTGCATGTGCCCCGGCGGTGAGGTGTTCGCCGCGGCATCCGAGCCGGGCGGCGTTGTCACCAACGGCATGAGTTATTCGCGGCGCAACGGCGAAAACGCAAATTCCGCCCTGCTCGTCACGCTGCACACCGAGGATTTCCCGGACAAGAGCACGCTTGGCGGAATGTACTGGCAGCGCGAAATTGAGCGCGCGGCCTATGCCGTCAGCGGCAGCTACCGCGCCCCGGCGCAGCTTGCAGGGGATTTCCTTGCGCACCGCGCGAGCACTGGCGCGGGCGAGGTGAAGCCCAGCTACCGTCCGGGCGTGGTCTGGTGCGAGCTGCATGATGTGCTTCCGGAGCGGATAACGTCGGTGCTGGAAAAGGCTATACCGGAGCTTGGAAAAAAGCTGCACGGGTTTGACGCGCCGGACGCGGTGCTGACCGCGCCGGAGACGCGCTCGTCCTCCCCGGTACGCATACTCCGCGGGGAAAACCTGTCCTCGGCGATAGAGGGGCTGTACCCCTGCGGCGAGGGCGCGGGCTACGCGGGCGGGATATCCTCCGCCGCGGTAGACGGGATGCGCTGTGCGGAAGCCGTGCTGAAAACATTAAAATAAGCAAAAGTCAAGCCGGACAACGAAAAACGTTGTCCGGCTTGTTTATTATACTAAACGAATCTCACGGCAGCTTCCGCCGCCGAAGGCTTTTTCCATATCCGCTTTGTATGTTGGGAAGAAATCGGACGGCATCAGCGCCTGCACACAGCCGGCGAAGCCGCCGCCGTGTACGCGCCATGCGCCCTTGCCCTCAAGCAGCTTGCGGCTCCGGTCAAGTCCCTGCGCAAGCTTCGTGTCTCCGGTCGCGCTGGTGATGATGTTGTTCAGCAGTTCCTCCGAGGAGCGGCCGGACTCGTTCATCAGGCGCATATAGGTTGCGCCGTCGCCGCGCTTGAGCGCGTCGCGCATGAGGGGGACTCGTTCGTTCTCGTTGAAGAAGTGCATCGCGCGGCGTACCGGGCGGTTCGCGGGATCCCAGCCCTTGCGGCGGAATTCCTCCGGATCGACGTCGCCGAGAACGCCCTTGTCGAAGAGGTTTGCGATGTACACCATGTCGGCGGGGATGCGCGCGTAGGAGGTATCAAGCCCGGCGTGGCTGCCGCCGGTGTCGGTGAGGCAGAGGGTGAGCCCCATGGAGCGGAAATCGGCCTGTATCGGCTCAATCTCGTTCGTGTGGAAATCGACATATACGGTGTGCCCAAGCGAGCAGGCCAGCTGATCCATAAGTCCGCAGGGCTTGCCGAAATACTTGTTCTCGGACTGCTGTGCCGCGCGGGCGATGACCACGGGGTCGACCTTGCCGTCGTTGAACAGCTCGCTCAGAATTTTGCCGATGAGCACGGTGTATGCCGCGGACGAGCTCAAGCCCGAACCCGCGGGCAGCGTCGTCCTGATCTCGGCGTTGAAGCCGCCGCAGTTCAGGCCAAGCTCGCGGAAGGCCGCGACCATGCCGCGGACGAGGGATTTCGGCGTGCCGAATTCGCCGGTGCGCACGGCGGTGTGGTTCAGCCTGACCGTAAAATCGCTGTAACCCTCAGAGTGAATGTGAATCGCGTTTTCGCCGTTTTTCTCAAAATCGGCGTACAGGCCGAGGTCAACGGCGGAGGCCAGAATTCTGCCCTGCTGGTGATCCGTATGGTTGCCGGCAAGCTCCGTCCGGCCGGGAACAAACAATTTCTTTTCCATATATCTGTTACCTTCCAATAAAAAGGACTAATTTTCTACATATATCAAGATATACTAAATTACCAGTAAAGTCAACCATAAAAGCGTTTTTCAGCCGCAAAAGTCCAGCAACATATACAAAAGATGGATAAGCCGCCCGGCGCTGCGCGCGGAACGGTGTTGAAAAAGCCGCAGCTCCGGGGTATACTGAAAATATAACGGGAAACAAGGCGGATCGGCATGAGGAACATTTTTTCACCATCGGCGCTCGGCTTGGCGCATGAATACATATCGACGGAGCAAAACGGCCTGCGCAGCTACGGCGGGAGCCAGAGCGCGCACCCGGACGCGACAATGCGCGTCTGCGGCTGCGGCGTGATCGCGGGGCTGGATGTGATACTGTACCTCAGCCGCCATTCGGACGGCGCCTGTCCGTTCGCGGCGGGGGAGGACGGGCAGAGCATCCCGCTGAGCGTGTATAACTCCTTCGCGTTACGGCTGCGCCGCGGCTTCCTGCCGCTTATCCCCGGCCGGGGCATAAACGGGCTTATGCTCACAGGCGGGCTGGAGCTGTTTTTCCTGCGCTGGCGTATGCCGTATTCGATACATTGGGGTGCGCGGAGCGGGAGTCTGTTCGAGAATATTGAGCTTATGCTGATGCGCGATATACCTGTCATTCTGGCCGTCGGGCCGAACTTCCCGCTGTTCTGGCAGAAGAATACGCTGCCGTTTTACCGCCGTGAGCCGGACGGGACGCTCGTCAAAAGCTGCGCCGCCCGCGCGCATTACGTGGTCGTCACGGGGATGGACGAGGACTGGCTGCGCATATCGTCGTGGGGCAGGGAATACTATATAAACCGCGGGGAATATACAGCCTACGGCAAGAAGCACAGTATACCCCTGCTAAACAGCATCGCAGTCATAAGACCCAAGGCGCGCTGATACTGCTATAAAAATCACGGCGGAAAATTCTGCCGTGATTTTTTGATTTCAGACTTGACAAAGCGGGCTTCGAGTGCTTTAATACAACTAACCTACCAAGTAGGTAGTAGTTATACAGAGGGCTTTTGATATGAGAATGTATGACGCATATTTCCGATGTTGCGGAGAGCAGCATTTCAACCGATACTAAAAAACATAATTTTTAATAAAAGGAGATATCGTTATGTCCGCTATTTATACATCCGCTGACCAGCTTATAGGCAAAACTCCGCTTCTGGAGCTGACACATATTGAAAAGAAGCTCGGCCTCAAGGCCAAGGTGCTTGCAAAGCTTGAGTACTTCAACCCCGCAGGCTCCGTCAAGGATCGCGTTGCGAAGGCCATGATAGATGATGCCGAGGAAAAGGGACTTCTGAAGGAAGGCTCCGTCATCATCGAGCCGACCTCCGGCAACACCGGCATCGGCC
>CAVCWF010000024.1:0-4643 GCA_963605945.1 Lachnospiraceae bacterium | reverse complement strand
ATGGCGCTGATGTCGTTATAGCATAGGAAGCTCATAATGAGGTCGCATTCACCGAGCAGGTTCCCGCGCTCATCGGCGGGCAGTTCCGGATGCTCCGCTATTGCATTCAGCAGCAGCTCTTTCAGCTCCAGCATTTTGGGTATCTGCCGCCATGTGAACATACGGCGCATCAGTACCAGCAGGGCAAAGGGATGCGCCTTGAGCATATCCGCCGGGCACTGCTCCAGCGCCTCCAGCACCTCGGACGGCTTGAGCGACGCAAGCAATATGCCCGCGTCCTCGCGCACTACGCGCAGCAGCGCGTCGAAATCTCCGCTCTGCCTGTACGCCGCCATGGCGTGGAGATACTGCCGCCGGTTTTCATACCATGCGCCGAAGCGTTCCCAATATAGCCGCCGCGTTTCCGCCGGAAGCGCCATAAAGCTGCGCTCCGCGCAATCCTTCATCATATGGTGGAACCGGTAGGTGACGCCGTCCGGCAGGCGCTTGACAAACGCATTCTGCGCGGTCAGTACGGAAAGCATCCGGTCAGCGCCGGGGTCTCCGGTGATGAACTGCGCCATCTCGGCCGTGAACTCGTCCGCAAGCCCCATTACCACCAGAAACTCACGCTGCTGTTCCGGCAGCGGGTCGATCATGGCGGCGGTAAAGGTCGTGTAAATATCGGAATTTCTGTCCGGCAGCGCGCCCCGCTCGGAGAGTGTGCGCAGGTTCAGATACACGGCGGAGAACCAGCCCTCGCTGGAATACAGCAGGTTCTCGACCTGCGCGTCGGTCAGGTCGGTTCCGCATCGGTGGGCATATACGGCAAGCTCCGTATGGTTGAGCCGCAGCTGCTCCGTGCCTATCTGATACACCTTCGCCCCAAGCCTCAGCGTCTCCGCGACGGGCAGGAACCTGTCGCGGCTGGCGACGATGAGATGTACGTTGGCCGGCAGGCGGTTCGTGAGCGTACAGAGGAAGGACGCGGCGCGGCGATCCGTCAGCAGGTGGAAATCGTCGACGAAAATATAGCAGGCAGTCTCCCCCGCCAGCTCGTGGCAGAGCTCGTCCGCCAGCAGTCCGCCGCCCGCCGCGTCCGCAGGGCAGTCACAGTCCCGCAGGAAGCCGAAGCCCGCGCGGGCGAAAGCGTCCTGTACGCTTTTCCAGAGGATGGCCAGATTGTCGGAATACACGCTGATGCGGATTATCTTCACCGGCTCCAGCTTCGCCCGCTCCTCAAGATACCAGTTCACCGCCGTGGTCTTTCCATAGCCCATGGGCGCGACCACGGTGGTCAGGGCGCAGCGGGATACGGGGCGCAGACTCTCCTGAAGCCGCTCCGATATATATACCGTATTCAGATTCCATTTCGGCTTCGGCATAAGCTTCCGCCCCTCTCCCTGATATTCCCGCCGCGGCTGTTACTCGGTTCTAAGCGCCTCGACCGGGTCTTTCTTCGCGGCGATGCCCGCCGGTATAAGTCCCGCGATGTAGGTAAGCGCAACGCTGATAAGCACCAGCGCTATGCCGCCCACAGCCGGGAGCGTGGAGTTGATGGAATATATCCCCGTCAGATTGTGCACTATCACGTTTATCGGAATGTTTATCAGCAGCGTCAGGCCGATGCCGATGACACCTGCGGTTAGGCCGATGATTATCGTTTCTGCGTTGAATACGCGGGAGACGTCCTTCTTCGACGCGCCGATAGCGCGGAGGATGCCTATCTCCTTTGTACGCTCAAGCACACTGATATATGTGATGATGCCTATCATAATGGAGGAAACGACAAGCGATATCGCAACAAAGGCTATCAGCACATAGCTTATGACATTTATTATCTTCGTTATGGAACTCATAAGCAGCGCCACAACGTCGGTATAGCTTATCTGATCGTCGCTCGATACGGAGTCGTTATAGTGCTCTATTGCCTTTGCGATCTTGTCCTTGTTCTCGAAGGTCGAAGCGTAGATGTTTATCTCGCTGGGGTTATTCAGATCGACGTAGCCGAGCTTTTTATACACGTCCTTGAGGCTCGACTCGGAATACACCGGCGGCATCGCGTTGTCGTATATCCAGAGATAGTCGGAATCCTCCAGCGCGAGGAGCTGGAAATCCGAGGCCAGCTTGGAATCGGACAGGCGGGAGTACAGGCTGCGCATCTGAGAGGCATACTGCTCACGAACCTGATCGGCTATCATCTGCCGGACATAGTCGAACAGCGTATCGTCGTCCATTTTATCGAGCATCGAGGAATACTCCGGATAGCTTTGCAGCACCATTTTCTCGATGTCCTTGCGGGTGGTGGACTGCATCTGCTCGTCAACGATGCCCTGTACGTAGTCGTCCGTCGGGTTGCACATATATTCGATGTACACATCCGCAAGCTCTTCTTCCGTCGCGTTTGCGATGTAATCGCGCGCGGCGTCCTCCTTGCGGCTGTTCGTCAGCGCCTCATCCTCGCGGTCGAGGAACGGCAGGCCGCTGAAAACGTCGTGCTCCGGATCACTGAGCTGCTTCTGCACTATCTCGCGCGTCGCGGCCTGCTCGACGACGTACTCGACGAGATCATGCGTATAGCCTATCGCGCCGGTCATCATGCCGGAGGTTGCGTCCTTATTCTGCCGGATTATGCCGGTTATCCTGACCTCAAGGCCGTTGTTGTAGAGCGTTTTCAGGCCAAGCTCATCGTCCGAAAGGTCGATATATGTGCCGCTCTCCTCGTCGTACTGATACAGGTCGGCGGGGTAGATGTACCGGAAGCTCATGCCGCACAGCTCTTCATAGCTCCAGCTCTCCGCCTTCGTCTCGACGGATTCCTGCGACATGAACGACTGCATGTCGTCCGTGATGCTGCTCTTGGACTTCAGCCCCAGCGCGTAGAGCACGAGGTCGGATATCTCGTTATTGCTGTCGACCACGAGCACGACCTCGTCGTACTTCTCCGGCCAGTGGCCGTACAGCACGTCGTACTGCTGCTTCACAAGCGCATTGATCGGCTCCCCGTTTGCGCCGGGCAGCAGCTCCTGCCACACGTCCATCGCCGAATAGAACGAGCCATAGGTCGAGAAAAACGAGCTGTAATCGCCGCCGTAGATGGCGCTCATGGCGTCCTGAAGCAGACCAACGACATCCGTCTTTCCGATGTTGCCGTCCGTATCCTTCGCGTAAAGGTTCATATCTATATCATAGGAATACTGCACGGCGCTGATATACTGGGATATCTCGCTGTCGCTGCTCTCGATGTACTCCTTGAACGGCTTGAGGTTATTCGTCTCGACATCGGCGGAGACCATGGAGTTCATCATGTCGTACATGACTGTGCTGGAATACACGGCGTCCTTCGCGTGCTTCTGCTTCTCCGTTCCTGCGTTCACGCCCATGAGAGATGTCATAAGCCCCGTCATGTCAACAGACTCCGCCTGTATGGTTATCGGGTAGCTGGAGAGAGTATCCTCCTGCACCTTGTCGATATAGTTCTGTATGCCGTTTGAAAGCGACATGATGAGCGCGATGCCTATGATGCCGATGCTGCCGGCAAAGGCGGTGAGAATGGTACGGGTCTTTTTGGTCAGCAGATTGTTTGTAGAAAGGCCGAGCGCCGTCAGGAAGCTCATCGAGGTCTTTTTTCCGGCGGGCGCGGACGGCTCGCACTCCACGGAGGAATACGGCGCGCTGTCCGCCGTGATGACGCCGTCCTTGAGGCGGATGGTGCGGCTGGCGTAATCCGAGGCAAGCTCCGGGTTATGCGTGACCATGATGATAAGCTTATCCTTCGATATCTCCTTGAGAATGTCCATTATCTGCACGGAGGTATCGGAGTCGAGCGCGCCGGTAGGCTCGTCGGCTAGGAGAATATCCGGGTTGTTGACGAGCGCACGGGCGATGGCGACGCGCTGCATCTGGCCGCCGGACATTTGGTTTGGCTTCTTCTGAAGCTGATCGCCAAGGCCGACCTTCTCCAGCGCCTCGGCCGCGCGGCGGCGGCGCTCCTCCGGCGCAACGCCGGAAAGCGTGAGCGCAAGCTCGACGTTTGCGAGCACCGTCTGATGCGGGATGAGGTTATACGACTGGAACACGAAGCCTATCGAGTGGTTGCGGTAGCTGTCCCAGTCGGCGTCAGTATAATTCTTTGTAGAGCGCCCGTTTATGATCAAGTCGCCGGAGCTGTACTGGTCAAGCCCGCCGATAATGTTCAGAAGCGTGGTCTTGCCGCATCCGGAATGACCCAGTATTGCGACAAATTCATGCTCGCGGAACTCAAGGTTCACGCCCTTCAGCGCGTGGACGACGGTATCGCCCACGGTGTAATCTTTTTTGATGTCTACAAGTTTCAGCATTCTGATCCCTTCCAATAAAACGGCTTGACCTTGACACGGCGGCAATTGTGCGATAGAATACCAGCGTTGTGCATATACGCTTCCGTAGCTCAGCAGGATAGAGCATCCGCCTCCTAAGCGGAAGGTCGCGCGTTCGAATCGCGCCGGGAGTGCCACATCCGGCCGGGAAGTCCTATCAGGATTTTCCGGTCAAATTTTATGCGCCGCGCCGTGCGTGCAGGTCTGTAATCATAAATTATATAGTAACACGACTGCTATAAAAAATCATAGATATTTCGTTAATTTTCGGGAATTTTTTGAAAGCGAAACCGGACGGGGTCTCCG
>CAVCWF010000023.1:0-5078 GCA_963605945.1 Lachnospiraceae bacterium | reverse complement strand
GTTGTGCTGCATGTCGTAGTATTCGTTCAGCTCCGCCGCGCGCAGATCCGCGGCGGGCTGAATATCATCGCAGTAGTATACCTCCGGCAGCCCCGCCGCCGTGCGTTCGGCGTTGATGAGGGAGAACATGGTTTTTATCGACTCATTGCCGGGGGAGGTGTCGATCGTGGGCGCGGGATTGGTGACGCGCTCCTCCACCGCGCCGCAGTATACGCACTCGCGCGAATCCAGCCCGTTAGAGGTCGCCGTGGCCGGCACGACCGTGCCCCACTCCCCGTAGGAATGCACGCACGCCGTGACGGCGGGCGATACGACGGGCGACGGCGTGGGCTCTGCTGACGGCGCAGGGGAGGCGGAGGGCAGAATATCCGCCGCCTCCGCCCCTGCCGCGCGCATGGCGCGCAGTGTTTTCGCGCCGGAGGCAAACTGCCACGCCGCGAGCGCGGCGCAGATCAATACGTATATCACCAGCAGGACGGTGCCGACGATGCGCCGCCTGCTATTTTTGCTGTCCAAGCATATCACTTCTTTCTGTGTGTCTCGCCAGGTTCCGAGTATTATCACCAATATATCACATGGGAGAAAATAAAAAAAGAGTGCGGATGTGAACAACGACGCATTGAAAAGGGCGCGCGGGAATGATATACTTTAGCTGGACAATATGAGGAGTACGGCTGGGTGTACTGCGCCTAAGGCAGACTTGTTGATAAACTGCCCGTGCTGCCCGATAGCGGTGTGCGCACGGCAGAAGTAATAATGGGATGAGGTAAGAAAAAATGGTCAGATTCGGAACCGGCGGATGGCGCGCGATAATCGCGGACGAATTCACAAAGGCAAACATAAGACTGCTCACGGCGGGGCTGTGCCAGCTCATGCTCCGTGAGGGGCACGAGGGCGCGGAGATCTGCGTGGGCTACGACCGGCGCTTTCTCTCCAAGGAGTCGGCGCACTGGGCGGCGGAGGTGCTGGCGGGGTACGGCTTTCGCGTATACATGATCAACCGCTCCTCGCCCACGCCGCTGATGATGTTCGTGGTAAAAACGCGCAATATGCCATACGGCATGGCGGTCACGGCGAGCCATAACCCCGCAATATATAACGGCATAAAGGTGTTCACCGCCGGCGGGCGCGACGCAGACCGCACCGTCACCGCGAAGATAGAGGACGAGATCGCAAAGCTCACCGAGGAAGACGTGAAGAGCGTGGACTATGACACGGCGCTTGAGCGCGGCATGGTCACGGAGAACAACCCCTCGAATGAGTATATCGACAGCATCCTCGCCTCCATTGATGTTGAGGCGATAAAAAAAGCGCAGCTGAGGATAGCGCTCGACCCCATGTACGGCGTGAGCCAGACCTGCCTGAGCATGATACTCATGACCTGCCGGTGCGACCTTGAGATAATCCACGACCGGCACGACACGCTCTTCGGCGGGAAGCTGCCCGCCCCGAACGAGGAGACGATGGGACCGCTCTCCGCCGTCGTGCTCGACCGCTACCGCTGCGATCTCGGCATCGCCACCGACGGCGACGCCGACCGCCTCGGCGTTATCGACGACAAGGGGCAGTTCGTCCATCCCAACAAGCTGCTTGTGCTGCTGTACTACTATCTTGTGAAGTACCGCGGGTGGAGCGGGCCGTGTGTGCGCAATAATTCCACCACGCACCTGCTCGACCGCGTGGCGGAGGGGCTGGGGCAGAAATGCTGCGAGGTGCCTGTCGGGTTCAAATACGTCTCCGCTAAGATGACGGAGACGGACGCGATAATCGGCGGCGAATCGTCCGGCGGTCTCGCGGTGAAGGGGCATATTTCCGGCAAGGACGGCATATACGCCGCGGCGCTATTGGTGGAGATGCTGGCCGTCACGGGCAAGAAGCTCTCTGAGCTTTATGAGGAGATCTGCGCGCTCTACGGCGAGCTTGCTTACGCCGAGGCGTCGTTCACCATGACGCATGAGCGCAAGGCGGAGCTTCAGTCGCTGCTCTTTGAGCAGATGGCGTGCCCGGCGTTTGAAAACGTCGACCATATCAGCCGCGAGGACGGCTGCAAGGTCTATTTCAAGGACGGCAGCTGGGTCATCTGCCGCTTCTCCGGCACGGAGCCGCTGCTGCGCATGGCGGCCGAGGCCGAGACGAAGGAGAAGGCCGACGTGTATATAGATACTTGGAAGCGCTTCCTTTTGCTGTAACATCAAACTCAAAAGCCGCTATAAGGCGCTGCCCTTATGGCGGCTTTTCAAAAATCGGAAAAGGACTGATCGCATGAAGTCTGAGGAACGCAGACCCGGCTCGCTCAAATGGGGACTGACACTGGCCACGCTGCTGTGCTGGATACTGCCCATAATCATCGTTACCGCGGTGGCCGCGGCGTCGCTGAACTATTATTACGACAGGACGATAAAGCAGACGGCGGACGCCGGAGCGGAAAACGCCATGCGTCAGGTCGAGCTGCGTCTCGCCTCCGCCATCGAGGACTCGAAGGCCGTGTCGTACGAGGGCATCGTCCGTCAGGCGTACCGGGACTATCAGCACACGCACGACCGGGTCGGCGTGTACAGAACCGTCACGGAGTACCTTTCGCAGAAGTATTCCCGCAGCGCGAGCTTCAGCGTGATATACATATCGTTTCTTGACGAGGGGCTGGATATGCACCCGTATGCCGCCGCGCAGGGCAGCTCAAAGTACAATCTTCTGCGCAACTACACCGACAATATCCTGCCTGCGGCGAGGGAGTGCATAGGCGAGGCCGACGCCGGGATTTTCTTCTTCAGCGTTGACGGGAACCTGTACATGGCGCGGAACCTGCTTGATAACCGCTTTCAACCGTACGCACTGATGGTGATGGGGCTTGAAAAGAGTGCGCTTCTGCAGTCGCTGTACGGCGTCAACGGCATACTCGGCATCGAGCTGAGTATCGATGGCGTCCGCATCCCGCTGAATGCGGAGCCGATAGACGATGGGAGCATAAACCCCGTGATGACCGAGTACACCGCCGAGGTGGAGGGGCACTCGCTGGCCTTCACGGCGCAGACGATGAAGGTCAGCATCTGGAGCACCATGCCCGCACTGCGCTACGCGATACTGGCGATAACCCTGCTTGTTCTGCCGCTGCTGCTGCTGATAATCCTGCTGTTCCACCGGAACATAAACCACCCGGTCGACGTGCTCATAGAGGCGAACACGCGCGTTCAGGCGGGGGAGCGGGGCTATACGATCACGGAGCGCGCGCCGAGTCAGGAGTTCCGGCAGCTGTACAGCCACTTCAATTCCATGTCGTCGGAGCTTAAAAACCAGTTCGACCGCATATATCTTGAACAGCAGGCATTGCAGGAGGCCAGAATAAAGGCGCTGCAATCGCAGATAAACCCGCATTTCCTGAATAACACGCTTGAGATAATCAATTGGGAGGCGAGGCTTGCAGATAACGAGCAGGTCTGCTCGATGATCGAAGCTCTCTCCACGATGCTCGATGCCGCCGTCGGGCGCGACGGGCGCTCGCAGGCGCCGCTGTCGGAGGAGCTGAAGTATGTCGACGCGTATCTGTACATCACCAAGGAGCGCCTTGGCGAACGGCTGACGGTCAGCCGCGAGATAGAGGAGTCTATGCTCGGCTGTCAGATACCGCGGCTTATGATACAGCCGATAATAGAAAATGCCGTCGAGCACGACATATCGCGCTCCGGCGGCGAGCTGTGCATCCGCGCTTACAGGAGCGGCGGGCTGTGCTTCGAGATAGAGCACGAGGGGCAGCTGTCCGACTCCGACTGGGACAGCGTGCGCCGGTCGCTGGATTCCGACAAGCCCTTCGACCCCGAACGGCAGTACGGCGGCAGCGTCGGCATACGCAACGTCAACCAGCGGCTGCGGCTTATATATGGTGACAAGTACTCCTTCAGCATCACAGAGCCGCGCAAAGGGCGCATTTTGGCGAAAATTGTTTTGCCGGAGCAATTATGAGCAAGCACGGGCAAGAAAGCACAATTGCCGCTCTTACCTTTCATGTTGAAATCGACTAAACTTAAATCAACGGCACAAGGATGCCACACAAAAAATTTTTATGAGGAGAAAACAACATGAAAAAAGTGATAGCACTGCTTCTGGCTGTTGTCATGGTGTTCGCGCTGTGCGCCTGCGGCAATCAGGCACCCGCACAGACCGAGCAGCCCGCCGAGGGCGGCAATGAGCCTGCAAACGAGCCCGCGAAGGACTCCGTCACTCTCAACGTCGTGACTTCCTACGGCGGAGACGACGGCAACCGCAAGAACTTCGAAGCCGCCGTTGCGGCCTACGAAGAGTCCACCGACAACAAGGTCAACGACGGCTCCGGCACCTCCAACGAGGAGTGGAAGGCCAAGGTTCTGACCGACTTCGAAACCGGCTCCGAGCCTGATGTCTTGTTCTTCTTCACCAATGCCGACGCAGAGCCGTTCATCACCGCGAATAAGGTCGTCTCTATCGACGAGATCCGCGCCGAGTACCCCGACTACGCGGCAAACATGAAGGACAGCATGATGGCTACCGCCTCCGACGGCAAGCACTATGCGGTTCCCTCCGCGGGCTTCTGGGAGAACATGTTCGTCAACAAGGCAGTTCTTGACGACTGCGGCGTTGCGGTTCCCGGCCCCGACTACACTTGGGATCAGTTCCTGACCGACTGCCAGACCATTCTCGATGCGGGCTACACCCCGATCGCCTGCTCCCTCGTTGAGGTTCCGCACTACTGGTTTGAGTTTGCTGTTATGAATAACGGCAGCCTCGACAACCAGCTTGAAGTCCCCACCGTTGACGCCGACGGCAAGCTCGTCGACGACGCCGTCGCTGAGAAGTGGATCGCCGCTCTCGACGACCTCAAGGAGCTGTATGACCGCGGCTTCTTCCCCAAGAACACCCTGACCGCCGGCGACGCTGAGACCGTCGCGATGTTCGGTGAAGGCGAGGCAGCCTTCCTGATCGACGGCTCTTGGAAGGTCGGCTACTTCACCGAGAACCACGGCGATAACCTTGACGATTACGCGATCTCCTACGTCCCCGCAAAGGGCGAGCGCAAGGCTTCCGAGGCCATCGGCGGCATCTCCATG
>CAVCWF010000022.1:0-4416 GCA_963605945.1 Lachnospiraceae bacterium | reverse complement strand
GACTATCTCGATGGCGCTCAAAGCGCGCCCATCAAACACGGGGACGGTAAGCTCGCGGCCAACGATTTTTTCCTCAACGACTATGCGGTTGCCGTACTTCAATATCTCGGTCAGCGCGCCGCGCAGTTCCTCGCGCGTATCGGGCAGGCTTACTCCGATAGACGAGCCGCCGTCCACGACCTTGACGACGCATGGCATCGGCAGAGTCTCAGCGAGGCGCGGGATATCGTCCTCGATGTAGCGCAGCTCCTGCCATTTGGGCGTACGTATTCCGGCAGACTCCATGATGCGCTTCGCCACGGCCTTATCCATGGCCATCGCGCTGCCGAGGCAGTCGGAGCCTGTGTAGGGTATGCCTAGCAGGTCGAGCGCAGCCTGTATTTTGCCGTCCTCGCCGTCCGCGCCGTGCAGGCCGAGGAACACGCAGTCCGCAAGCGCGCATATCTCAAGCACGTTTTTGCCCAGTCTGCTGGGGCTTTTATACTTTCTCGACGCTATGACCGCCTTGATATCCGGCGCTTCCGTCTCTATCGCGACGCTGCCGCAGAAGCCGTCCGGCGCGTCGAACGCGTCCTCAAGGCTGCCCTCATAATCTTCAAGGCCGAAGAACATGTCAACAAATATCGCCTTATGCCCGCGCTCTCTCAAAGCCTTGCAAACGCTCGTGCCCGATACCAGCGAGACATGCCGCTCCGTGCTTATTCCGCCGCCAAGAACCACTATCTTCATAGCCGTCGCTCCTTCTCAAATATAATAAAACATGACTTATACAATAGCACTTCGGTATATAAAACACAAGAAAAAATTCCCGGTCAGACCGGGAATTTTTTCTTAAACAAGCAGCCGTGCTTACTTTATATTATGCATCGGAGTGATCGCGAGATAATCCTCCAGCGGCGCGTCGTTCAGGCACAGCTCGATTATCTGGCGGCCGACGGGGTCGAGATCGTCGGTCAGGAACTGCGGAAGCTGCTCCTTGAAGAAGTCGGTGAGTATCTTCGTGCCGGCGTCAAAGCCCTCGAAGCCGAGCTTGGACTGAAGCTCCGGACGCAGGAAGGTCTGGCGGACGTACTGTCCGTCGATCTTCATCTCGTCCAGCGAATAGCCGAACAGCGGGCAGCGGGACTTTGCAAGGTGCTTCATGCGCACGGTGCCGCTGCGGCGGGCGAGGTATTCGCGGATGAGCCATTCGCCCATGAAGCCGACGTTATACGCGCCGATGTGCTGGTTCGGGATGAGGATATTCAGAGTCTCCGGCGTGTCCATGAGCTGGTGGAGCAGCATGTTGGCCTGCGTGACCTTCTTGCCGGTAGAAAACGGCCAGTAGGAGCCGACGCCTTCGGCCTTCAGGCCGCTGCCGGCGTTGGAATCGGCGATGGATGGATTCTTGAAGCCGCGCGGCGCGATGAGACGCCACAGCCACGCGATGGATGCGGGCACAAACTGCACCAGACCCATGACGCCGTAGTTCGGATTCGCGGCGGTGGACGGCGGCATACGCACGCCGAAGGAGCGGACATTGACCTCCTGCGGCTTGTTGCCGGGGACAATGTTCTCTATCATTTCGCGCGGGATTATCACGCGGGGGTTCGAGCAGGGCTTGCCGTTGGACTCTATGACATGCTCCCAGATAAGGCAGGTCGCATTCGGGATGCCGTCCATGTTGAAGAACTCCAGCGGCTCGCTCGGATGGATGCTGATACGCTCATAGGTGGGGCTGTTGCCGTAGTAATTATCGCCGTCCATGCGCAGGAACCAGCCGTCCTCGGCATCGACGATGACCAGATGACCGGAGCCGTTCTGCATATCCTTGTGCGCCATGACCATATCGTCGGCAATGGGGTGGATCTTGCAGGTCTCGCCCATGCTGAGGTAATATTTCTCGCCCGTGACGGTATGAGTACCAAGCAGGAGGCGGCCGTCCTCCTCATGGTGGACTTCCTCAAGCATCTCGCTCTTGCCGCCGCCGGACGCGCCCTCGTGCATGAAAACGATCTCGTTTTCATACGGGGTCTCAAGCAGCGCTGCGGAGGCGTGGTTGGTTATCCAGCCCTCGTGCTCGCCGATATCGAGAAGCATGGAGAACACGCCCTTCTTCGCGGAGGGGCCGGGATAGAGGTTATAAGAAAAGACCTCGTGCAGCTTCTCGCTGCGCTGATGCACAACGACCTGCTTGCCGGAGAAATGCGTGTGTCTGAAGGGCGGGGCGACATAGATTATGCCGCGCGGCGTGAAGCCGGGCTTGACGTCGAAAATGCTTTCGAAGCCCTGCATGTTCGCCAGCGACAGCGCAAAGAAGGCCGCATTCATCGGGCAGACCATCAGGCTGTCATAGCCATAATACTTTCCGCCGGCCTTGAAGGGCAGGAGGATTATCTGCTGCGTCGCCAGCCAATCCATAGTCTCCTGACGGAGCTTGGAGAACTTATAGCCGTAGACGTCCTCAAAGCGGGGCTTGTCGGTCGGCAGATCGTCGCCTATACGCATACAGTCCGGATCGCGGCGGCGCATATAGTCCTCCATGAAGTTGACCACGGGGCCGTTCTTGCAGCGCACGACCTCCGCTTCCTTCACGATACCCATGCCGGGCAGCGTATAGCTGACGTCGTAGCGGGAGCTGTGCGTCGGGCCAAAGCACATCTCCTCAAGCTGTTCCTTTGTCTCCGGATAGCAGATGCAGCGGCATTTTTTCAATGTATCCGCCAGATCTTCCGGGAGAACAAATCTGTCAAAATAAGAGTCTGTAAACATGCTGATTTATCCCTTCCGCTTAGTGTTTGGCCGCGTACTGCCGGTGACGGCAGCCTGCACCTTTATTTGTGAATATTTTACCATGTTTGTGATTATTCTTCAACGAATAAAATTAACGGTTTTTTCGCGTCATCGGCGGCGGCGAAGCCGCACTTTATGTTAATTTTCCACAATTGCGGCTTTTTTATGTCCGCTTTTTTATATTAAATCAAAGAAAATCGCGAAGCCGTCGTTACATATTCTTCCTGCTTCCTGCAATGGTAATAACCGAGCTTGCGACGACAACTATCGCCAATATTACAATATATGCCCGCGTCACATCGCTGGTGAGGAACTTCATAAGGGGGTTGAAGCCGTCGAGGATCATTATCACGACAAGTCCGACAGCCATCGCAATGGCCAGATGCGGCAGGAAATTTTTCAGAAATCTCATTATTTGTCCCCCTCCCCGGTGCCGTCAAGCTCCTTTATCAGCAGCGCATCGCCAAGCGCGCGGCCGCCGTTGCTGGGGCGGCTGTATATCTCATCGTTGAAGGTCATGACCGCCGACGCACCGCCGTCAAGATTATATGCCGCTTTGCAGCCGAGATCGGTGAAGAGCTGGGCAAGCTCGTCTATCTTCAGGCCGCGCGAATAGCCGTCCTGCCGTCCGTCAACGACCACGAAGCAGTAGTGCCCCGGCTCATAATAGCCGATCGCGCTGCGCGGGTTCTCCCACTTTATGGGCGAGCTGGTGTTGAATGTGGTCATCGGCGCGCCGTCTGCGTCCAGCAGCTTCGGCCCGAATTTCCACACCTGATACACGTTCTTCTGCAGCTCATCTTCCACAACGTATTCGTCCGGAGCGTAAGTCGCCATCGTGCCGTCTTTGTAGAGCACACAGATGTCATTGCTGGTCTGCTCGGAGAAATACAGCTCCCCGTTGCGGACGAGGAAACCGCTGGTCTGATTGTTGCAGTAGTCGCCGTTTATCGCTATCAGCGCGCCGCTGTCCCTGTCTATGCCGAGGGCGCTCTGCTCCGCGTAATAGCCGTAGCTGCCGGTAGCAAAATAGGTCTGGAAGTTCTCTATCTGCGCTATGTAGATATCGGCAATATGGCACTGCGAGGAATACGCCCCCTCGCCCACGGTGACAGTGCTGATATTTATGGAGACGTTGGGGCTGGTGTAGCTGTTTTCCGTGGAGACTATCTCATCGGTAAAGTGCTCCTCGAACTTTTTCTGCCACTCCGTGCGGTTGTCCACGACTTCTTCCGTCGGCTCCGGGGTGTTATCCGGCGCCGCAGTCGCAGACGGGCTTTCCGTCGGCGCAAGCGCCGCGCTCGTCGGCTTCGGCGGCTCGACCTTCGCTATGCTCATGCGTGGGATGACGTGGTGAAACAGCGCAAAAACACAGAGCACAAGCCCTGTAAGCAGAATGTCCTGTATTATAAGCCTCCATACCGGCGTCTTTCCGCGCTTTCCCGCACGTACAGGCGCTCCTGTATGGGACGGTGTATATCTGTCCGCCATGGCGGCACACCTCCAAATGTAGTGTCAGTTGATTATAATTCATCACATCTTTCATGTCAATTAAACTTGCAATGACCTAGGAAATATTATAAAATCTCAGTGCCGGAAGGGAGGGCATACAATGCCGAATTTCAAACTCACCCTGTCATACGA
>CAVCWF010000021.1:7361-10481 GCA_963605945.1 Lachnospiraceae bacterium | reverse complement strand
AGCGTCTGCGCGACCTCGGAAATACGCTCATCGTCGTCGAGCATGACGAGGACACCATGCGCGCGGCGGATTATATCGTCGACGTCGGCCCCGGAGCGGGCGTGAACGGCGGGCGCATAGTCTGCGCCGGCACCGTAGACGATATCTGCGCCTGCCCGGAATCCGTGACCGGCCAGTATCTCAGCGGAAAAAAGAAGATACCCGTGCCGGGGACACGGCGCGAGGGAAACGGAAAATTCCTGCGCATACGCGGCGCGAAGGAAAACAACCTGAAGAATATCGACGTGGATATCCCGCTCGGCAAGCTCGTGTGCGTCACGGGCGTCTCCGGCAGCGGCAAATCCTCGCTTATAAACGAAATACTGTACAAGACCCTCGCCGCCGAGAAGAACCGCGTCAAGGTTCGCCCCGGCAAGTGCGACGGGATAGACGGGCTTGAGTATGTGGACAAGGTCATCGCGCTCGACCAGAGCCCGATAGGCCGCACCCCGCGCTCGAATCCCGCAACCTACACCGGCGTTTTCGGCGACATACGCGAGCTTTTCGCCTCTACTCAGGACGCGAAGCTCCGCGGCTACGGTCAGGGGCGCTTCTCCTTCAACGTCAAGGGCGGCCGCTGTGAGGCTTGCAGCGGCGACGGCCTGCTGAAGATCGAGATGCACTTCCTGCCCGACGTCTACGTCCCCTGCGAGGTCTGCCACGGCAAGCGCTACAACCGCGAGACTCTTGAGGTGCGCTTCAAGGGCAAGAACATTGCCGATGTTCTCGACATGACCATCGACGAAGCCTGCACTTTCTTTGAAAACCAGCCGAAGATACTGCACAAAATAGAGACTCTGCGCGACGTCGGGCTTGGCTACGTCAAGCTCGGCCAGTCGAGCACGACGCTGTCCGGCGGCGAGGCTCAGCGCGTCAAGCTCGCAACGGAGCTTTCAAAGCGCAGTACGGGCAGCACCGTGTATGTGCTCGACGAGCCGACAACCGGACTGCACGTCGCCGACGTGCACCGGCTCATAAACATCCTTGACCGCTTCGTCGACGCGGGGAATACCGTTGTCGTCATAGAGCACAATCTCGACGTCATCAAGGTTGCGGAACTCCGGAGGGCTGTGCCGCGTGTGAGGCGAGCTTCACCGGCCAGTTCCTCAAAAAGCTTCTGCCGTAACGGATGCGGCGCCCCTCTCATAGAATATCCGGGGAGGGGAGAGCATGACGGTAAAATTCCTTGTGAGCATGGCGGCCTGCTTCGCGTGCCTCGGCCTTCTGTGGCTGATAGCGCGCATCATGCAGACTCCGGTGAAATTCGGCCGGAGCAGCACAGGATATATGCTCATAAATATCAGCGGCGCGGAGCCGCGGCTGGAGCAGACGCTGAACGGCCTGCTCTGGCTCAATGACAACGGCATACTCCGCTGCCGCATAATCATCACCGGCACGGAGCTTGACGAAGAGACCAGATTCGTCGCCTGCGCGATGGCCGAGGATCATCGCTGCATTACTTTTGTGGAAAATGGGGAGCTGCCCGAATGGATGAAAACGAACTGCTAGAGCTGTCCGGCACGGTCGATTCCGTGATCTATAAAAATGAGGAGAACGGCTACACCGTACTGCGCCTGAGAGACGAAAACGGCGAGGGCGTGACGGTCGTCGGCTGCTTCCCGTATGCCGCGCCCGGCGAGTCCATGATCGTCAGCGGCAATTGGGTGTCGCACAGCGTACACGGCAAACAGTTCAAGGCTGAGTTTTCACAGCGTATGCTGCCGAGCACCGCGCCCGCGATATATGAATACCTCGCGGGCGGAGCCGTGCGCGGCATCGGCCCTGCGACGGCGGCGCTCATCGTCAATAAATTCGGCGATAAGACGCTGGACGTACTCGAAAACGCGCCGCAGAAGCTGGCGGAGATAAAGGGCATAAGCGCGGCGAAGGCGGAGCAGCTTTCAAAAAGCTTCCGCCAGCAGGCGGGAATACGCAGGCTTATGGAGTTCGTGTGCTCGTTCGGCCTGCGCCCGATACTCGCCATGCGCATGTATAAATATTACGGTGCCGAGGCGCTGGAGCTGCTGCGCGATAACCCGTATATCCTCGCTTCCGTGCATATCGGCGGCAGCTTCGCTGAGGCCGACCGGCTTGCCCTTGAGATGGGCATTGACGGGTACAGCGCCAACCGTATCTGCGCCGCGATAATCTTTGAACTTCAGCATAATTCCGGCAACGGCCACTGCTTCATCCCGCGCGAACAGCTCGCCGCGGCGACGGCGAAGCTCATCGGCGTCGAGCCTGAGGACGTGGACGAGAACATCGAAACGCTCATCTCCGGCGGGCAGATACGCTATGAGTTCATCGCCGGGCGCAATGCATGCTATCTTCCGGAGCTTTACGAGGCGGAGACGAACGCCGCGGAGATACTCGCGCGGATGTGCCGCCGCAGCTTCGGCGACAAGGCGGACATAAACAAGATAATCGCCAAGCTGGAAAAAAGCCAGCATATAAGCTATGCGCCGCTTCAGAAGCAGGTTCTGGAGCTTGCGCTGAAAAATCAGGTGGTAGTCCTCACGGGCGGCCCCGGCACGGGCAAGACGACGTCGATCCGCGCCGTGCTTGCGATGTTCGACGAGCTGGGCATGAAAACGCTTCTCACCGCGCCGACAGGGCGCGCCGCGAAGCGCATGACCGAGCTTACCGGGCAGGACGCCTCGACGATACACCGCCTGCTCGAAGCAAAGTTTGACGACACGGGCGACTCAGTCGTGTTCACCAAGTGCGAGTCCGACAGGCTCGACTGCGACGCGGTGATACTCGATGAGTGCTCAATGGTTGACATAATACTTATGAACGCGCTGCTCTCGGCGCTCCCGCCGGATGCGCGGCTCATTCTCGTCGGCGACGCGGATCAGCTCCCGTCCGTCGGCCCCGGCAACGTGTTCTCCGCGATAATCCGCAGCGGCGTCGTGCCGACAGTGCGCCTGACGGAGATATTCCGCCAGAACGGCGGCAGCCGCATAGTGCGCAACGCCCACATGATAAACCGCGGCGAGCACCCCGATTTTGCCGAGAACGCGGGAGATTTTTTCCGCCTGCGGCGTTTACAGGCGGCAAGCTCTGTCGAGACTATAACGG
>CAVCWF010000021.1:1091-7351 GCA_963605945.1 Lachnospiraceae bacterium | reverse complement strand
TAACGGAGCTGTGCACCACGCGCCTGCCGAACAAGATGCATATCCCGCCTGAGGACATACAAGTTCTCTCGCCGACGCGGAAGGGCGAGCTTGGCACCGTCAATCTCAACCGGCACCTTCAGGCGGCGCTGAACCCCCCGGCGAAGGACAAGCCGGAGAAAGCCTTCGGCGACGTTATCTTCCGCAAGGGCGACCGCGTGATGCAGATAAAAAATAACTACGACATCATGTGGCGCACGGAGGACAACCGCTCCGCCGGTACCGGCATCTTCAACGGCGACATCGGCGTCATCACGTCGGTCGACCTTGAAAACGAGGGCATCGTCGTCAGCTTTGACGGGCGCATCGCGGGCTACGGCTTCGACTCTCTGCTGGAGCTTGAGCACGCGTGGGCAATGACGGTACATAAGGCGCAGGGCAGCGAATACCGCGCGGTGATACTCGCGCTGGGGCAAGCGTCCCAAATGCTTATGACGCGCGACGTGTTCTATACGGCGGTCACAAGGGCGCGCGAGCTGCTTATACTCGTGGGCGACGATCAGACCGCACATCAGATGATAGACAATTACCGCCAGTCGAAACGCTATACGGCGCTGAGGGTACGGCTTCGCAAGCTGTGCGGCGTCGAATGAACATAGGCGGCGCGATACTGGAGCTGCTGTTCCCGACGAAGTGCGCCTTCTGCCATCGGCTTACCGAGGGCAGAGAACAGCGGGTGTGCCCGCGGTGCATGAAGTCTTTGCCGTACGCGCGCGGCGCGGCGGCGGAGCAGAAGCTGCCGCATATCGTAAAATGCGTCTCGCCGTTTTACTACGAGGGCGACGTCAGACAGTCGCTTCTGCGCTATAAATTCGGCGGAGTGCGGGCTTATTGCGATATTTATGCGGAATTTCTTGTAAAGACTATTGACGAACGCGCAGTTTCCTGCGATATTATTACATGGGTGCCGCTGAGCGCGAAGCGCCTGCGCAAGCGCGGGTACGATCAGGCGCGGCTCATCGCCGAAGAGACGGCGAAGCTGATGGGCGTTGAGTGCGCACAGCTGCTCACGAAAACGCGCAACATCCGCGCGCAGTCCCTGACGGGCGGCGCGGCCGAGCGTAGGAAAAACGTCTCCGGCGTCTATTCGCCGCACGATGCGGAGCTGATAAAGGGGCGGCATGTCCTGATAATTGACGATATCGTCACCACCGGCGCGACTCTCACGGAGTGCGCCGGGGTACTTACAAAATGCGGAGCGGCCTCCGTCACGGCGGCCACGCTTGCAAGAAAAAGAGCTTAGTATGAGGTGAAGCAAATGCTTGATTTTGAAAGAAATATCGCGGTCGATATGGGTACGTCCTCCACGCTGCTGTTCGAGCAGGGGAAGGGCGTCGTCGCGCGTGAGCCGACTGTCGTCGCCGTGGATAAGTTCAGCGGCAAGATACTGAAGGTCGGTCAGGATGCGCAGAAGATGCTCGGCCGTACCCCGGCAAACATCGTGGCGATACACCCGATAAGCGCGGGCGTCATATCCGACTATGAGATAAGCGCGCAGATGCTGCGCGAGCTTGTCAGCCGCATAACCTCCTTCAGCCTGCTCAAGCCGAGAATTCTTGTCTGCGTGCCGAGCAGCATCACCGGCGTCGAGGAGCGCGCGGTGATCGACGCCGCGATAGAGGCGGGCGGCAGAAGAGTCTACCTGCTCGAGACCGCCGTCGCCACTGCTCTGGGCGCGGGCGTCGACATCTCGAAGGCCGACGGTCACATGGTCATAGACATCGGCGGCGGCACGACCGAGATCGCAATAATCTCCGTCGGCGGCGTCGTGGAGTGCGAGTCGATAAAGGTTGCGGGAGCGAGCTTTGACGAGGCGATAGTGAAGTATATCCGCCGCAAGCACAATATGCTCATCGGCCTTGGCGCGGCAGAGGAGCTGAAGCGCAGTATCGGCTGCATCATCCAGCGCCCGGACGTCGGCGTCGAGGAGGTCAAGGGCCGCAGTCTGACAAACGGCCTGCCCAAGACCGTTCAGGTCAGCTCCAACGAGCTTATCGAGGCATTTGTCGAACCGATGAACAGCATCCTTGAGGCTATCCACACGGTTCTGGAGCGCACCCCGCCCCAGCTCGTCGGCGATCTGGACACCAACGGCATCATCATGTCCGGCGGCGGCAGCCTGATCTACGGCATCGACCGCCTTATCGAGCGCAGTACCGGCATCCGCACGAGCGTTGTGGACGACGCTGTCTCCTGCGCGGCATACGGCGCGGGCAAGATGCTCGGCCATCTGGACGATATGCAGGACGGCATGATGAACTTCTTCAGAAAACGCCAGCTCAAGGGATAATAGAGTTTTTATACTGTTTGAAAAGAGGTGCGCGCCATGCTGCTTTCAAAGCTTTTTAAGAAAAAGGACAATACGCCGCACTGCGCCGTCGTCATAGTCGCGGCGGGAAGCTCGCTCCGCATGGGCGGGGATAAGCTTATGATGGAGCTGTGCCACGTTCCGGTGCTCGCCAGAACGCTGCTCGCGTTCCAGCAGTCGCCGCTGGTGGATGAAATAATCGTTGTGACGCGCATGGAAAAGATAATGGACGTCGCCGATATCTGCAAGAAATACGGCGTGACCAAGGCGAAAAAGGTCATCCGCGGCGGGACGTCGCGTATGGAATCCGCGCTCGCGGGAGTGTCGGAAGTCTCATGCGGGACAAAGCTCATCGCAATACATGACGGCGCGCGCCCGCTCGTGACGCAGGACGTCATATCCCGCGCGGTGTACGCTGCGCGCGACTATCTCGCCGCCGTGCCCGCCATTCCCAGCGTCGATACGCTGAAGAATGTTGAGGATGAGCGGGTCATCGCAACGCTTGACAGAGAGTGCATAATGCGTGTGCAGACGCCGCAGGTTTTCGATGCGGATCTCATAAAAGGCGCGCTGACCGTCGCGGCGGTCAAGGCGCTGCCGATAACGGACGATTGCTCCGCGATAGAGCTGATGGGCGTGAAGGTCAAGGCCGTGGAGGGCGACCCGAACAACATCAAGCTCACCACGCCGAACGACGTGATGCTCGCCGAGGCGATTCTGAGAGACAGAGGAGACGAATATGCGGATAGGACATGGCTATGACGTTCACCGGCTCGTTCCGGACAGAAGGCTGATACTCGGTGGGGTCGATATACCGTATGAGAAGGGGCTGCTTGGCCATTCGGACGCGGACGTGCTTGTCCACGCACTGATGGACGCGCTGCTCGGCGCGGCCGCGATGGGCGACATCGGCAAGCTCTTTCCGGATAATGACGAGCGCTATCTCGGCGCGGACAGTCTGCTGCTGCTGCGCGAGGTGATGCGCCGCCTGCGCGAGGCGGGCTATGAGCTGTGCAATGCCGACTGTACCGTCCTTGCCCAGCGCCCGAAGCTCGCGCCGCATATACCTGCCATGCGTGAGAACATCGCGGAGGCGATGTCCGTGCCGGCGGAGCTTATAAGCGTAAAGGCAACGACAGAAGAGGGACTTGGCTTTACCGGCAGCGGCGAGGGCATCGCCGCACACGCCGTTGTTTTAATTAAATAACATCACCCGCCCGCACCCGCTGCATATCATGTAGTGAGAGCCATGCGGACGGTGCACCAAAAGATCTGCAAGTTGTTGGCCTTGCAGATCTTTTGCTTATATGCCCTGCCGCCTGCGCCGAAATATTTGCCGTCGGGAGATGCGGCAGAGGGGAGAAAGTGATGACGCAGTATTTGTTGATGTGCCGTTCGCTCACTTATGCGCAGAAGAGCGTGAAGCTTCTGGAGCGCTCCGGCATAACGGCTGCGGTGGTCAAGGCTCCGCAGGGGCTGAGCAGCAGCGGATGCGGCTACGCGGTGAGCCTGTACCGGAATTTTGATGCCGCACTCGGCCTGCTTCGCAGCAGCGGCCTGATAAGCGGCAAAATCTTCAGCCGTGCCGACGGCGGGGAATATAAGGAGCTTGCGCGATGATATATCTTGATAACGCGGCGACAAGCCTGATAAAGCCGGTGAGCGTTGAAAACGCCGTCGTGAACGCGATGCGGAGCATGGCAAGCCCCGGCCGCGGCGCGCACGCTCCGGCCATGCGCGCGGCGGAGACCGTGTATGAGTGCCGCGAGGCTGCGGCGCGGCTGTTTGGCGTTCCGGACGCGGAGAACGTGGTGTTTACCATGAACGCGACTCACGCGCTCAATATTGCGATACGCTCCGTCGTGAAGCCGGGGAGCCGCGTGCTCGTCTCCGGCTTTGAGCATAACAGCGTCACAAGGCCGCTCAGAATGCTGACGAACGATATCACCGTTGCCGGAAGCCGCCTTTTCGACGCGGAAAATACGCTCAGCGAGTTTGACGATAAGCTCCGCCGAGCCGACGCCGTCGTGTGTACGCACGTGTCGAACGCTTTTGGCTATATCCTGCCCATTTATGAGATTGCGGCGCTGTGCCGCAGGGCGGGAGTGCCGCTGATAGTGGATGCGTCGCAGTCGGCGGGGGTGCTGAATGTGGACTTCGCGCGGCTGGGCGCGGCGTTCGTCGCCATGCCCGGGCATAAGGGACTGTTCGGCCCGCAGGGAACGGGGATACTGCTGTGCGGCGCGGACGCCTCGCCGCTGATGAGCGGCGGCTCCGGCTCGGACAGCATCTCCCAGACCATGCCGGATTACCTGCCCGACAGGCTTGAGGCCGGGACGCACAACGTCTGCGGCATCGCGGGGCTGCTGGAGGGAATAAAATATGTATCCGGAATCGGGACGAACGCAATACTCGCGCACGAGCGCGCTCTGCTGGCGCGCATGATACGCGGCCTTTCGGATGTCCGCGGCGTGGAGCTGTTTCACGGGAACAAAGAGCTTCAGTCCGGCGTCCTTTCAGTGAGGATGGTGGGCACGGACTGCGAAACTCTGGCGCGGCTGCTCTCCGAGCACGGCGTGTGCACCCGCTCCGGCCTGCACTGCGCGCCCTTTGCCCACCGCACCGCGGGGACTCTAGACACCGGCACACTGCGCTTCAGCTTTTCGCCCTTCGTCACAGCGGAGGAAATAGACAGAGTCTGCGAACTGATGTATGAAATAAGTATAAAACTTTCTTAATAATGTTTGCGTTTTTGCCGCGGATGATTTATAATACATTGATAAATATAATAGGCTTCGTGTCGGCACGGTGTGCCGCGCGGGCATTTGGATAAATGAACGGGGTAATCTCCTATGGAAGTCATAAGCAGCGCTCTCTCATGGGCAGGAAACTATCTGTCGACGATCCGCATCTCGGACGCGGTCGATATCCTGATAGTCACGTTCCTGATATATAAAGCGATATGGTTTGTCCGGCGCACGAATTCGTACAATCTGGCCAAGGGCCTGATCCTGATACTCGTCGCGCTGTGGCTGTCGGATATCTTCAAGCTCACGATGATCAATTCGCTCCTGAAGCGGGCGGTCGAGCTGGGACTGATAGCGCTTCTGATCCTGTTCCAGCCGGAGCTGCGGCGTGTGCTGGAGCGTATGGGCAGCAGCTTCTCGTCCGGACACGCGGTCGCAAGCTCCGCGGCGGAGCAGGCCATCGCGCAGACGGTGCTGGCATGTACGGAGATGTCTGCCTCCCGCACCGGCGCTCTCATAATCTTTGAGCGCAAGGTGAAGCTTAACGACATTATGAGCACCGGCACCATTATAAATTCCGATACGACGGCGGAACTGCTGAAAAACCTGTTTTACAACAAAGCTCCTCTGCATGACGGCGCGGTGATAATCCGCGACGGCAGGATAGCCGCCGCGGGATGCGTCCTCCCGCTCACAAAGAGCACGAACCTCAGCAAGGATCTCGGAATGAGACACAGAGCCGGCATCGGCCTGAGCGAGCAGTCGGACGCGGTGGTCGTCATAGTCTCGGAGGAGACCGGCTCCGTCTCCGTTGCCATAGAAGGTATGCTCAAGCGCCATCTTACGGCCTCCGTTTTCGAGAAGCTCCTGCGCTCCGAGCTTATTTCGGACGATGATGAGAGCTCGAAGCGCGGCTTCGCAAACTATATCAAGAAGTTCTTCAAGGTGAAAAAATATGAAGAAGACAAGCCCGATGAGAAAACTGTATGACAGCCGTCTGTTCTGGATGATTGTCTCCTTCCTCGCAGCGCTTGCGATGTGGGTCTACTTCAGCAGCACCGATGCCGAGGAGATGACGACGATTTTCCGCGGCGTCCGCGTGGAGCTGGTCGGGGAGGACGAGCTGCGCAATTCGCGCAACATGGTCATCACCGACCTTGACACCA
>CAVCWF010000021.1:0-1081 GCA_963605945.1 Lachnospiraceae bacterium | reverse complement strand
GAGGTCACAGGGCCGCGGCGCATAATCGGCGGGCTGGATTCCGGCGATCTTATCGCGCAGGTCGACGTCAGCCGCCTGACTCAGGCGGCCTACACCTCGCAGACCTACGACGTCGTGTTCCCGGACGGGACGGACAAGAAAAACATAACCGTGACGAGGAAAACTCCGGAGACCGTGAACTTCATGGCCTCGCAGCAGTCCTCGCGCACGATACCGGTGCGCGGCACCTTTGACGCGCAGCCGGCCGACGGCTACACCGCTGAGATGCCGGTGTTCGAGCCGTCGACGATAACGATAACAGGCCCTGAGGTATATATCAACAGCGTCTCGTACGCTTGGGTCACATTCGGCGAGGACGGCATCACCAGCACTTACTCCGTCGACACCGGCTACACCCTGATGGATTCCAACGGCGACGAGTGCTCCACCACGGGCATCACCTGCTCGACCGATACCGTAAAGGCAACGCTTCCGCTTCTGATGGTCAAGGAAGTTCCGCTCACGGTCGATACCATCGAGGGCGCGGGCGCAACCTCGGCGAACACCGTCATAAAGATCGAGCCGTCCTCCATAACCCTTGCGGGCGACACCTCGATACTCGCCGGCATGAACAAGATAGTTCTCGGCACGATAGACCTCACGGACTTCACGGATGCGTTCCAGAATACGTACAGCATCGTGCTCGATAACGAGATCAGAAACCTCACCGGCATAACCGAGGCAAAGGTCACGGTGGAGATCATCGGCCTTGAGACGAAGGACTTCACGGTCACGAATCTCTCCTGCATAAACGACACTGAGGGCTATAAGTCCACGATAATCACCGAGAGCCTGACGGTCACGCTGCGCGGCACGAAGGAGCAGCTTGACGCGATAAAGAGCGAGAATATACGCGCCGTGGCGGATCTGAAGGACTTCAAGGAGTCGTCCGGAACCTATATGGTGCCGGTCAAGGTGTATGTTGCCGGATATGACGATGTCGGCGCGATAGGCGATGTAACGATGTCGGTTGAAATAAGGAAGGCGTAGAAATGACTCAGGACGCGGTTGTAACAAGAACTTTTCATAATTCTCTCGCGGA
>CAVCWF010000020.1:4825-5711 GCA_963605945.1 Lachnospiraceae bacterium | reverse complement strand
GCTCTGACATGCCCCCGGCATGTCATTCACTACCGCGCCGCCGCTTCGCTACCTAGAAGGGGCGCCAAGAGGGGGCGGCAAAGATTCAGGGGCGCCAAGCCAAGTACCTCAAAACATTCTATAAACACATTCTATAAACACAATTCTATAAACACAACGGAGAAACACTATGCTATCAGTAAACGATCTATCCATGCAGTTCGGCTCGTCGGTGCTGTTTTCGCGCGTCGACCTGCAATTCACCGCCGGCAACTGCTACGGCATCATCGGCGCAAACGGCGCGGGCAAATCCACCTTCATTAAAATCCTCTCTGGCGAGCTGGAGCCGACCTCCGGCAGCGTCGTGCTCGACCCGAAGCGCCGCATGTCCGTCCTCAAGCAGAACCAGAGTCTCTTTGACGACTACACCGTGCTCGACACCGTCATCATGGGCAACCAGCGCCTGTACGACTGCGGCAAGGAGAAGGACGCGATATACGAAAAAGAGGACTTCACCGACGAGGACGGCATCCGCGCGGCGGAGCTTGAGGAGGAATTCGCCGAGCTAGGCGGATGGGAGGCCGAGTCCGACGCGGGGCGCATCCTTCAGGGGCTAGGCGTGGACGTCAGTCTGCACCAAAGTCTCATGCGCGACGTCGACCCGCGTCTCAAGGTCAAGGTCCTGCTTGCGCAGGCGCTGTTCGGCCACCCCGACGTCATCCTGCTCGACGAGCCGACGAACAGCCTCGACCTCGCAAGCGTCGTATGGCTGGAGGATTTCCTGATGGACTACGAGGGCACCGTCCTTGTCGTCAGCCACGACCGCTACTTCCTCAACAATGTCTGCACCCACATCGTCGACATCGACTACGGCAAGATAAAGATGTACGTCGGCAACTACGACTTC
>CAVCWF010000020.1:0-4815 GCA_963605945.1 Lachnospiraceae bacterium | reverse complement strand
ACTTCTGGTACGAATCCAGCCAGCTCATCCAGAAGCTGATAAAGGATCAGAACAAGAAGGCCGAGCAGAAGATTCAGGAGCTGCAGACCTTCATCGCCCGCTTCTCCGCAAACAAATCCAAGTCCCGTCAGGCGACCTCGCGCCGCAAGCTGCTGGACAAGATCACCGTCGAGGAGCTGCCCGCCTCGAACCGCCGCTACCCGGGGGTCGGCTTCAAGGCGGAGCGCGAGCCGGGCAAGGATCGCCTTTTCGTCACCGAGATCAGCAAGACCGTGGACGGCGTGAAGCTCTTGAACAACGTAAGCTTCATCGTCGGCAAGGAGGACAAGATTGCCCTTGTAGGCAAGAACGAGCTTGCAGTCACGATGCTGTACAAGATACTCATGGGCGAGGAGGAGCCGGACAGCGGCACGGTCAAATGGGGCGCGTCCATCACGCCTGCCTACTTCCCCAAGGACAACGGCGCGTATTTCGACGGCTGCGAGCTTGACCTCATCGACTGGATGCGCCAGTTCTCCGAGGACAAGCGCGAAAGCTATCTGCGCACCTTCCTCGGTCGTATGCTCTTCTCCGGCGACGATGTGTACAAGACCGTCAAGGTTCTCTCCGGCGGAGAAAAGGTGCGCTGCATGCTCAGCCGCATGATGCTCTCCGGCGCGAACTTCCTGCTGTTCGACCAGCCGACGAACCATCTCGACCTTGAGAGTATCGCCGCGCTCAACAACGGCATGGAGGCGTTCAAATATAACATCATCTTCTCCTGCCACGACCACCAGCTCACCCAGACCGTCGCCAACCGCATCATAGAAGTCACCGACACCGGCATAATCGACCGCATGTGCAGCTACGACGAATACATGCACATAAGCGAGCTCGAATCCGGTGCGCGGGAATAAAGGAGGAATGCAGCATGACCGAAAACGATCTCAAGCTTATTGATTTTCACGTAACCGATATCACCTGCCACGTCAACACCGGCGTAAGCGAGGAGCTGCCCATGTCCATCAAGAGCAGCGTCAGTGCGCGTATGCCGGAGGAATTCGACGGCAGCCTGTACATCTACCTCAAGACCACCATCACCGGGCAGGACGAATCCCTGTTCCTGCTGGACGTACTGACCGAGACAATAGTCCGGCTGCCCGAAGGCAAGACCGAGCTTGACGAGGAAGACGCGCCCCCCTGCATTGCCTTCGCCCGCCGCCGCAGTTACAAGGCGATACTTGAAATGAGCAAGGCCATGGGCATCGCCCCGCTCGACCTCGAAAAGACTCTGGACTGAGCTTCTCCGTCTCCGTTCGGCGCTGGCGGACACATTTCCTCCATTCCCGCACAAAAAGTTCTTGACAACGTGCGGGAATGGTGTATAATACCATCATGTTTAATATTTTAACTCGTTGAAGCCCCCAGAATCGCAAGAGACTGGAGGCGGAGGGTCTCTGGAGAATCCCTTGGCCGTGCGGCCAAAGGGTGCCGAAGGTGCAAGGCTCGCGCAGAGCTGAATCTCTCAGGCAAAAGGACAGAGCGGCTCCCCGGTTCGATGCGGACCGGGAATATATCGCTTTTGTTTTTCTCCGGAGCTGTGGCCGTCTGGCCGCAGCTTTTATTATTTTTATAAGGAGAAATCAGCATGGAAACCTTACTCAAGATCGTTCAGACCGTCAACAGCTATCTCTCGGACTACATCCTCATCGTCATGCTCGTCGCCGCGGGACTTTTCTTCTCGATAAAGACCCGCTTCGTGCAGGTGCGCTATTTCGGCGCGGCCATGCGCAAGGCGTTCAGCGAGGTCAAGCTCTTCGGCAAGAAGCATGACAGCGGCATGAGCTCGTTCCAAGCGCTCGCAACCGCCATCGCCGCGCAGGTCGGAACCGGCAACATCGTCGGCGCGTCCGGCGCTATCCTCATCGGCGGCCCCGGCGCTATATTCTGGATGTGGATAATCGCGTTCTTCGGCATGGCTACGATATACGCCGAGGCCGTCCTCGCGCAGACCACGCGCGTCGTCCATGAGGACGGCACGGTCAGCGGCGGCCCCGTGTACTACATAACCACCGCCTTCAAGGGGCGCGGCGGTAAGTTCCTCGCCGGCTTTTTCGCGGTTGCAATAATCCTCGCCCTCGGCTTCATGGGAGCGATGGTGCAGTCAAACTCCATCGCCGAAGCCTGCCACAACGCCTTCGGTGTGCCGAATTGGGTCGTCGGCGTGATAATCGCCGCGGTGTGCGCGTTCATCTTCATCGGCGGTATGCAGCGCATCGCGTCCGTGTCGGAGAAGATCGTCCCCGTCATGGCGACACTGTACCTCATCGGCGGACTCGTCGTCCTCATCGCGCGCATCCGGTACATCCCCGAAACCTTCGGCATGATCTTCAAATACGCCTTTGTCCCCAACGCGCTCATCGGCGGCAGCATCGGCTACGCGCTGAAAACCGCCATCAGTCAGGGCGTAAAGCGCGGCCTGTTCTCCAATGAAGCCGGTATGGGCTCCACCCCGCACGCCCACGCGCAGGCCAACGTCAAGACCCCGCACGAGCAGGGCGTCGCCGCCATGGCGGGCGTGTTTATCGACACCTTCGTCGTCCTCACCATGACCGCCCTCGTCGTCATCTCCACGCTCTACGCGGGCAACGGTGTGCTCGCCTCCGGTGCCGCCGAGGGCATAAGCAAGACGAACATGGCACAGCTCGCGTTCTCGTCGGTGATGGGCAGCGGCTTCGGCAGCGCGTTCGTTGCGATATGCCTGCTGTTCTTCGCGTTCTCCACCATCGTCAGCTGGAACATGTTCGGCCGCGTCAACTGCCGCTACCTCTTCGGCAAAAAGGCCAATCTTATCTACTCCGTCATCGCGATAGCCTTCATCTTCCTCGGCTCGCTGCTCTCCAACGACCTTGTCTGGGAACTGACGGATATGTTCAATCAGCTCATGGTCGTGCCGAACGTCATAGCGCTGCTGGCGCTGTCCGGCATCGTTGTCGCCTCCGTCAAGGCCGCCGACAGCCACAAGCTCGACAACAAGTAATAAAGCGTGTATAATAGCGATGTGGGAAACCGCATCGCTATTATTTTTTGGAGGAAAAGCCATGAATTATATAGATATGCCCGTTTCGGAGTTCACTGCAGCGCTCGCATCGTCGTCGCCCGCTCCCGGCGGCGGGGGCGCGTCCGCGCTCGCGGCGGCGCTAGGCGCGGCGCTCGGCTGCATGGTGGGCAATCTCACCGTCGGCAAGCCCAGATACGCGGAAAACGAGCCGCGTCTGCGCGAGCTTATCGCCGAGGCGCAGTCCCTGCGTGAGCGGCTGCTCGCGCTTGTGGACGCGGATGCCGAAGCGTTTCTGCCGCTGGCCGAGGCGTACCGCCTGCCGAAGGACGCGCCGGGGCGCGATGCGGTGATGGGAAAATGTCTGGCAGATGCTGCCGCCGTGCCAATGGAGATCCTTGAGCTGAGCTGCCGGGTCATCGCGCTTCAGGAGGAGTTTGCCGCGCTCGGCAGCAGCCTTGCGGTGTCGGACGCAGGTACGGGCGCGGTGTTCGCGTGGGCGGCGATGTACGGCGCGGCGCTGAACGTGCTCGTGAACACCCGTCTGATGGCCGACCGCGAGCGCGCCGCGGACATGAACCGGCGCGTGAACAAGCTGATGCAGGAGTACCGGGTCAAGGCCGACCGCGTGTACGGGGATATTTTTGCAAAGCTCAGCGATAAATAGTTTATTGACAAGCCCTTGTCCGTGTAGTACACTCTCCTTGCGCCACATCCGCCCTGAGCGGAGCGGCAGCAGGAGGAATTTAATATGAGCAACTCAACCCCGCGCAAAGGTCTGAAGCGGCAGGTGGGTCTGTCGCTGTTCTCGGCGATCATCGTCGTGCTGACAGTCCTCGGCAACTTTGTCCGTTTCGGTCCCGTTCCCATCACTCTTTCGCTCGCGCCGATAATCATTGGTGCGGCGGTCTACGGCAGCTCGGCAGGCGCTCTGCTGGGCGGCGTATTCGGTCTGGTCGTTCTTCTCGGCGGTATTTTCGGCTGGGACGGCGGCACGGTCATGCTCCTCATGGGGCTCAATCCCATCGGCTGCATACTCATCTGCATCGGCAAAGGCATTCTCGCCGGATATCTCTCCGGGCTTGCCTACCGCGCAATTGAGAAGAAAAGTCCCCTCGCGGCCGTCGTTACGGCGGGCGTCGTGTGCCCGGTCGTCAATACGGGTCTTTTCATCATCGGTATGCTTGTTTTCTACGGCTCGACCCTGCAAAGCTGGGCGGGCGGGCAGAACGTGATATACTACGCGATCTTCGGCCTCGCCGGGATCAATTTTGTTGTGGAGCTGCTGGTGAACCTCGTGCTCTCCTCCGGCATCACGACCGTTATCAAATACGCTGCGTCCCGCAAGTAACGGACGCGTAAACAGCAAACGAAGCTCCGGTAATACGACAGGTATTACCGGAGCTTTTGCGCGTGGGTGGATTTTTGCGGGACGGCACAGCGGCCGTCCCCTACGAGGTGATTTGGAGTATGTTCTGTCTTTTCCCTATTGGCAATTTATAAAGACTGGCGACCCCTCAGTCACTTCGTGACAGCTCCCCTAGTAGGGGCGCCGAGAGAATGCGGCGCGCTGCCCAGTTGCACCTGTCTCAAGTCTTTGCCGCGAAGCGCTGCCCCTTCTAGGGGAAGTGGCACGAAGTGCCGAAGGGGTCGCCAGAGGGGAGACTAGAGCAGGGCGGAAAAGATAGAGCGGAGCAAAATCTACCTGTCATTGCCCCTAAATGGACTAGGCGGCAAATCAATGAATCGTGGTATGCCGCCGTCGCGAGGAGCGAAGC
>CAVCWF010000019.1:0-12369 GCA_963605945.1 Lachnospiraceae bacterium | reverse complement strand
ACCACCGGTATGCTCAATAACGTCCTTGCCGACGCGCAGGCGAGAGTCCAGCCGCCCACGGATAAGGGGCGCCGTCTGAAGATATATTACATGACGCAGACCGGCATCTGCCCGCCGAATTTCGTGATATTCTGCAATTCGCGCGAGCTGTTCCACTTCTCGTATCAGCGCTATATCGAGAATCAGATACGCGCCGTGTTCGGCCTTGAGGGTACGCCGATACGCATCGTCATTCGGCAGAAAGGCGAGAAGGAATGATATATACCGTTCTGCTGATAATCATCGCCGTCATCGCCTATGGCATCGGCAGCATGAGCAGCGTCGTCATCGCGTCGAATTACGTTTTTCATGTGAACCTGCGCCGTCTCGGCACGGGCAGTTCCGCGCTCTCGAACTTCCGCCGCATATACGGTGCGAAGGGATTTGTGAAGCTGCTGCTTGTGGAGCTTGTGCGCGATATCCTGCCGATCCTCATCGGCGGACTGCTGATGGGCATAAAGGGTCAGGCCGCCGTGGGGCAGACGTTTGCGGGCTTCTGCCTTGTGATGGGGCGGCTGTACCCGGTGTTTTATGACCTCAAGGGCAGCCACGCGATAATATGTATGCTCGTCGTGATGGCGTTCGTGAATTTTTCCGGCGCGCTGGCGGTGCTGCTGTTCGTGGCGCTCGGCATATGGCTGACGAAGTACGTGTCGCTCGGCGCTGTGGCCGGAGCCGCGGTAATGTGCATCGCGTCGCTCCTGCTGGTGGATGACCCGCTGGTGATGAAGCTTGCGCTGTTCACGGGGCTTGCGGTGCTCGTGCGGCATATCCCCGCCGTGTCGCGTATGCTCTCCAGCCGCGAGACGAAGCTCAGCTTCGAGGAGGACATCAGCTATAAGCTGGATAATAAATTCTGAGCGGAATTGAATAGTTAATGGCACCCCCCGGATGCTGCACCGCAGCATCCGGGGGGCTGTTTGTGTGTGGGGAGAGAGCGGAAAAATCGACGCGTCAGGCCAAAAACACCCTGTCATTGCGAAGCCAGTTCGCAAACTGGCTGTGGCAATCCGCATCCCCTATGCACAGCACAAAAACGTACTGCCGACGCAAAGAGAAACGGATTCCCACGTCGCTTCGCTCCTCGGAATGACAGTGGTTTTCTTTACGTTGATTTGTCTTTTGCCTAATGGCAATACACCGAAACTGGCGACCCCTCAGTCGGCTAACGCCGACAGCTCCCCTAGAAGGGGCGCCAAGCCCCACCAAAAAATCGGGACGGCGCACATACGCCGTCCCGATTCACACATTCACGTTTTCCTATACAGAATATACCCGCATTTGCAGCTGATGTGTATCTTCCCCTTGCCGCGGGGCACACGCAGTATCGTTCCGCAGCCGGGGCACTTGAAAAACTTATAATTCTTGCGCTGGCGGAAGCGATCCTTCCGCGCCTCCCACTCGCGCTTACGCTTGGCGCGCATGGCGAGAAACGCGCTGTTCTCGGTCTCACGCTGTGCCAGCCGCCGCGAAAACGCGCGCACAAAGCAGACTATTATCGCCGCCAGACCCAGCCAGCTCAGCACCGTGCTGAGCGCGCCGTTGAGCAGATTTATGCACAATCCGGACAGCAGCAGCGCCGCAAGCCCGCCCCAGAACAGCGCCTTGGACAGCTCGTCCATGCCCTGCCTGCCTTCAAAAAATTTTTGTAGCCTTTGCTTCATTTCTGCGCCTCGTAAATCAATTTCTGAATTTATTTTAAGAATTTGCCCGCGCAATGTCAATAGACTTCACCGAATGTTTACAATATATCGTGCGGCGGACTTGAACCGCGCGGCGGATAGTGGTACAATTACATTACACTGTAAAATAGGAATATTATTGAATAGGAGAAATATAAAATGATTGCAATAGGCTCTGACCACGGCGGAATTGAACTGAAAAAAGAGATCATGGCGCACCTCGACGCGAGAGGGCTTGAATACAAGGACTTCGGCACTTACTCCGACGCGAGCTGTGACTACCCGGTATACGGCAAGGCCGTGGCGAACGCCGTCGCCTCCGGCGAGTGCGAGCGCGGCATCATCATCTGCGGCACCGGCATCGGCATCTCCATCACCGCGAACAAGGTGCACGGCATCCGCGCGGCGCTCTGCGGTGACTGCTTCTCCGCCGAGGCGACCCGTCAGCACAACGACGCCAACGTCCTCGCGCTCGGCGCACGCGTTGTCGGCCCCGGCCTCGCGCTGAAGATCGTTGACACCTTCCTCGACACCCCGTTTTCCAACGGCGAGCGGCACATCCGCCGCATAGAGATGATAGAGGACTGATTACCCGAAGCTGGGGGGAACTTTCTTGGCAAGAAACAGTGAATTTTACAAGGGCAGGCGGAAAAAGCGCAGTTATGCGATAATCCCCGCCGCCGTTATAATCGGCATCATCGTGCTGACCGTCGTGCTGTTCTACTCGATGCAGCAGTACGCCGTCATCTCCAAGGAGGGGGTGTCGGTCGAGCTGCCGATCCTCAAGAGCGAGGAGAACACGACCGTGGACGCCGAGGGCAACGTCGTGAAGGTGTTTGACCCGGTGGACACGTCGATCACCTTTGACGACCCGGATTACTCCGGCATTGAGGCGCAGGTCGGCGAGGATGTGCCCGCAATGCGCGCGATCTACGTCTCAAGCGAGAACATCACGCAGGACAAGCTCAACGAATACGCCGACCGTCTCAGCGTCGGCAACGCGCTGGTGCTGGAGATGAAGCCCGTGAGCGGCAACCTCATGTGGAACTCGCAGGCGCAGGCCGCGGTGAATTACGGCCTATATGTCGAGACGGAGCAGACCCGTCAGATACCGGAGCTTATCGCGGGGCTGAAAGCCCGCGAGGATAAGGATATCTACCTTGTCGCGGAGATAAACGTCTGCCGTGACGCGCTGTATGCATCCCGCAGTACGACCGTCTGCCTGCGCACCGAGCTTGGCGGCAACTACACCGACGACGAGGGCGCATGGCTCGACCCGTATAATACCGAGCTTCGGCAGTACGTTATCGACATGTGCAACGAGCTTTACGACATGGGCTTTGACGAGGTCGTGCTCGCAAACGTCCTGCACCCGACGATAACCGACGAGAACACCAAGCTCGTCTACACGCGCGACATGTCCTCCCCGCCGAGCGCCGTGAACGCGGTGTGCGGCTTCGCGGTGAGCGTGGCGGACGCATTGCAGGACAGGCCGGGGCGGCTCTCGATATACTGTTACAGCCGCAAGGCGCTTGTCGGCCCCGATACCTCGAACGGACAGGACGCGACGCTGTTTATGAAGCTGTTCGACCGCGTGTACCACCCGACGGACAAGGGCACCTATGTCTATAACATGGAGGATATCACGCCGCGCGTCACGCTCGGACAGGCGGAGTACCGCTTCGTGCCGGTGGTCGTGAACTATCTGCCCAGCCCCTCGGATTCGATATCTTGGGTGCTGATAGACAAGGAAGAGCCCAAGAGCGAATGACGCGTCCGGAGGAGACCGAACATGGAGATATCTGTTGAAAAGCTCGGCGAGCTTCAGCCGGAGGACTGCGTTATATGCGACATCCGCGGCGAGCGTGACCGCGCCTACGGCTTTATTCCCGGCTCCGTCGGCATAAGCGCGGAGGAGCTGCTGGCGTCCCCGCCGGGCGACGGGAAAAAGCTGATAATCTACTGCGCCCGCGGCGTGGTGAGCGTCGACCTCGCGGACGAGCTGTGTGACCGCGGGCTTGAAGCGTACAGCCTTGAGGGCGGCTACATCGCGTGGCTGCGCGCGGAGATGCGCCGCCGCAACGACGAGGAACTGCGCGAGCGGGTCGAGCAGAGCATACGCAAGAAATTCCGCGTGTCGCTGATGAGCAAGTTCATAAAGGCGCTCAAGACCTATCGGCTTGTCAACGAGGGCGACCGCGTCGCGGTGTGCATCTCCGGCGGCAAGGACTCGATGCTGATGGCGAAGCTCTTTCAGGAACTGAAGCGGTACAGCGAGGTCAATTTCGAGGTCAAGTACCTCGTAATGGATCCGGGCTACAACGCCGATAACCGCCGCATTATCGAGGATAACGCCCGCGCGCTGGGCATACCGGTCACGATATTCGAGACGGACATTTTCGAGTCCGTTTACAACGTCGAGAAATCGCCGTGCTACCTCTGCGCGAGAATGCGCCGCGGCTACCTGTACCGCTTTGCGCAGGAGCTGGGCTGCAATAAGATCGCGCTTGGGCACCATTATGACGACGTTATCGAGACCATACTCATGGGTATGCTGCACGGCGCGCAGATACAGAGCATGATGCCGAAGCTGCACAGCACGAACTTCCCCGGCATGGAGCTGATACGCCCGCTGTATCTCATCCGCGAGGACGATATCAAGGCGTGGCGCGACTATAACGGGCTGCACTTCATCCAGTGCGCGTGCAAATTTACCGACACCTGCACCACCTGCAACGACGGACAGAATCACTCCAAGCGTCAGGAGACGAAGGAGCTGATCCGTGAGCTGAAGAAGTCGAACCCCGACGTTGAGAAGTGCATCTTCAAGAGCGTCGAGAATGTGAATCTCGATACGCTCATCGCCTATAAGCAGCACGGCGTGCGGCATCATTTCCTCGACAGCTACGACGAATGAGATGAAATAAAATTATCGCCCCATTTGGGGCGATAATTTTTTGTATAAGTGGGGTGTGAAGCCGACTGAGGGAGAGACAAAGCGGGAAGTGAGCATTGGAGAAAAAACGGTCTAAACATAACCGTTTCTTTTCCATAATGGTAATAACCCAAGTCTGGCGACCCCTCAGTCGGCCTCACGGCCGCCAGCTCCCCTAAGAGGGGCGCCGCTCCGCGGCAAATTTTTTGGCCGGCCGCGCCGATTTCTATAACCTTGCGCATCGCACCGTACGAAAATCGCACTCCTTGGCTCCCTCTGACGAGGGAGCTGTCGGCGAAGCCGACTGAGGGAGAGATAATCGCATAACGCGCTGTCAATCCTGCTTTATCAGCTCCAGCAGAGTCTGCCTGAAGCCGTAGCGTTCGGCCAGCGCCCGCGCCTCGTCTATGCGCGGAGTGCCGCGGCGGTAGGGCGCGCGCTTGCGGGTGCAGCGGAGCATGATGTTCTTCGGCGAATGGGCAAAGTCGATGAACTCTATCATGTCCACCTCGTAGCCCATGTCCTCCAGCACCGCGGCGCGGATGGAGTCGGTCAGCAGCGCGGACATGCGCTCCTTTATTATCCCGTGGCGCAGAAAAATATCCAGCTCGCCGCCCTTTTTTATCTGTGCGTTTATCTCGTGCTGGCAGCAGGGGACTGAGAAAATGTACTTCACGTCATGCCGCAGCGCGTAGTTCAGGGCGTAGTCGGTGGCAATATCGCAGGCGTGCAGCGTCACGACCATGTCGATGTGCCGGTCATAGAGCGTGTCGCGCGTAACGTCGGCGACGTGGAACTCAAGACCGGAGTAGCCGTACTTCGCGGCGATGCCGCTGCATCGCTCCACAACGTCGGCCTTCAGGTCGTAGCCGATGATGTGCGCGCGTATACCGCGCTTCTCGACGAGGTAATAATATAATATGAAGGTGAGATAGGATTTCCCGCAGCCGAAGTCAAGGATGGTCATCTCCTCAAGTCCGGAGGAGCCGACCGCATCGTCGATAAGCTCGATGAAGCGGTTTATCTGCTTATATTTGTCGTACTTGTCGCGGACGATCTTGTAGTCGGCGGTGAACACGCCGAGATCGACGAGCGCTGGGATGCACTCGCCCTCCGCGAGAAGATATTTCTTTTCTCGGTTGTGCGCGGCGGGGGCTGGGGCGGACGCGGCGGCCTTGCCGGTGAGCTTGTAGCTGCCGTCGCGGCGGAGAATGTACTGCCGGCTCTCGCCGCCGGAGACTATGAGTACCTGCCGGTAGCGGCCATCCAGCTCGTCGCGGCAGAGCGCCGTAAGCTCATCGGCGCTGAGATTCCGGTGCATGGCCTTGTTGTCGCGGATGCTCTCGGCCTGATATACCGTCTCGCCGCGGATGACGAGCGGGCGGACGCTGAGCTTCTGCGCGGCGGCCTTGTCCGCCGGCTGGCTGAACACGGCCTTGCCAAGCCCCGGCAGCGCTGCGGCAAGAATATCGCTTATGTTCGGCATGGTTACCTCCTGATGATGCGGAAAAAATTTTGGGTGGATGCATCGGTGCACCGCACCCTTGGCGCCCCTTCTAGGGGAGCTGGCACGGCGTCAGCCGTGACTGAGGGGTCGCCGGAGTTTAGATTAGAGCAGAGTGGAAAAGAAAGAGCAGAGTAAAATCAACCTGTCATTGCGAGACCGGTGCGCACACCGGTCGTGGCAATCCGCATTCCTTTTACGCCGCACGAAAACATACTGTTGTCACAAGTAGAAACGGATTCCCACGTCGCTTCGCTCCTCGCGACGGCGGCATACCACGATTCATCATTCTGCCGCCTAGTCCCTTTAGGGGGAATGACAGGTTGTTTTGGCATGTCCGTTCTTTTCCTCACTGCTCCAGAGTTGAAATTAGAGCGGAACGGAAAGAAAGAGCAGAGTATAGACTAAGTTTCTGCCTCCCTTGTGTAAAGGGAGGTGGGTCGGCGCAAGCCGAGCCGGAGGGATTGTGCGCACGATTGTGCAATTATGCGCCGATTTAGGGCGAATCCGCAGTCAACACCGCGGACAATCCCTCAGTCAGCCTACGGCTGCCAGCTCCCTTTACACAAGGGAGCTAAGGGTACACTACTATACTTAGTCTTTTCTTTTCCCTATTGGCAATAGTCCTAGATTGGCGACCCCTTCGGCACTTCGTGCCACTTCCCCTAGTAGTGGCAGCGCTTCGCGGCAAAGTCTTGGGGCTGGCGCATGGCGACGCTTCGCACCCTTGGCGCCCCTTCTAGGGGAGCTGGCGGCCATAAGGCCGACTGAGGGGTCGCCAGAGTCGAGATTAGAGCAGAATGGAAAAGAAAGTACGCGCCCCAACATACCTCCCCGCACACCCTCACTCAAACATACGTTTGAGATTCAGCGCGGCGGCCTTCAGCTCGTTTTTGCTGTACGAATTATTCGGGTCGGCAAGCACGGCGGCGATCGCGTCGCGGCCGCTTACGCCGCCGGATATCATCGCGTCGACCAGCATCGCCTCGGCACTGACCGTGTGCTCCACCTTCGTGAACTGATACTCCGGCTCGACCTCGGCGACAATGGCGTACTCGCCCTTGTCGTAATTGCCCTTCGCCAGAAGCTGCTCCTTGATCTGCGCGGGCGTACCGCGGAAGCTCATCTCGTGCAGCTTCGTCATGTCGTTGCAGAGGCACAGCCGCAGCTTCGCCTCGGACTCTATCAGAAAATCCACCAGCTCCATTATGCGCTTCGGACTCTCGTAAAACGCAAATGTTCGCGTGTCCGCGCCGCGCATTTTTTCAAGCAGCTTGCGCCGGTCGGCGTTCTCGCGCGGGAAGAAGCCGTAGAACAGGAAGCTCGACAGGTCGAAGCCCGATATCGCCAGCGCGTTCACCGCCGCACAGCAGCCGGGGACGCCGACGACGCGTATCCCTTCCTCGACCGCCGCCTTGATAAGCTCGTTGCCGGGGTCGGAGATGCAGGGCGTACCCGCGTCGGTGATGACGGCGACGCTCTTCCCGGCCTTCATCTCGTTTATAAAATACTTGGCCTTGCCGTATTCGTTGAACTTGTGGTTCGACACGAGCTTATTGCGTATCTCAAGCTTGCCGAGCAGCACCATCGAGCGCCGCGTATCCTCGGCGGCGATGATGTCCACGTCGGTCAGTATCTGCACCCCGCGCGGGGACATGTCGCGCGAATTGCCGATAGGCGTCGCCACGATGTAAAGAGTTCCGGTTTTCTGCTCGTCCATATGTCTCATCCTCTGTGTCATATTTATTCAATATATTATATCCCATCCGCGCCGCTCTGGCAAGAGACGAAAATACACTTGCCGCCGTGCGGCGGGTATGATATATTAAGAATATTAAGATTTGAGCCGCCCGAATCGGGCGAAAACATAAACGGGGGTAGAAGCATGTACAAGGATAAAAAGATATGGCTTGCGCAGTCGGACAAGAACCTTTTCCTGCTGCCGAATATGGCAAACCGCCACGGACTCATCGCCGGCGCGACCGGCACCGGCAAAACGATAACCATGAAGGTGATGGCGGAGTCCTTCTCCGACATGGGCGTGCCGGTGTTCATGGCCGACGTCAAGGGTGACGTCAGCGGTATGTGTATGCCCGGCGCGGACTCTGCGGATATGCGCGGCCGCATCGAGCGCTTCGGCATCGAGGGCTTCAAGTACAAGTCCTGCCCGACCCGCTTCTGGGATATCTTCGGCGAGCAGGGGCACCCCGTCCGCGTCACGATATCTGACATGGGGCCGGTGCTGCTGGCGCGCCTGCTGGGGCTGACCGATGTGCAGGCCGGTGTGCTGAATATCGTCTTTAAGGTTGCCGACGAGCACGGCCTGCTCCTGCTCGACATGAAGGATCTGCGCGCCATGCTCCAGTTCGTGGGCGATAACCGCGCGGAATTCACCACGCAGTACGGCAACGTCTCCGCCGCGAGCATCGGCGCGATACAGCGCGCACTGCTGGCATTTGAGGACGAGGGCGGCGAGATATTCTTCGGCGAGCCCGCGCTCGACATCCGCGACTGGATGCGCACCGACGCCGACGGCCGCGGCTATATAAATATCCTCAGCAGCGCCCGGCTTATCCAAAGCCCCAAGGTCTACGGCACCTTCCTGCTCTGGATGCTGACTGAGCTGTTCGAGCGGCTGCCCGAAGTCGGCGACCTCGAAAAGCCGCGCATGATATTCTTCTTCGACGAGGCGCACCTGCTGTTCTCCGACGCGCCGAAAGCGCTGGTGCAGAAGATCGTGCAGGTCGTGAAGCTCATCCGCTCCAAGGGCGTCGGCGTGTATTTCGTCACGCAGTCGCCGTCCGACATTCCGGATGACGTGCTCGCCCAGCTCTCGAACCGTGTGCAGCACGCCCTGCGCGCCTACACTCCTGCCGAGCAGAAATCCGTCCGCGCTGCCGCCCGCGCGTTCCGCGTGAACCCGGCGTTTGACACCGAGCAGACGCTCATGGAGCTTGGCGTCGGCGAAGCGCTGGTCAGTTTTCTGGACGCCGACGGAGTCCCCGGCGTCGTCGAGCGCGCGAAGATACTCCCGCCGCAGAGCCTTATGGGGCAGGCCGACAGCGCAAAAATGCAGCAGCTCATCCTCGCGGACGAGTTCGAGCTGAAATACCGCGACAGCGTCGACCGCGAATCCGCGTATGAGATACTTCAGCAGGCAAACGCCGAGCTGGAGGAGCGCCGCCGTCAGGAGGCCGAGGAGGCCGCGGCGGAGAAGCAGCGCCAGAAGGACGAAGCCGCCGCCGAAAAGCAGCGCCAGAAGGAAGAGGCGGCCGCCGAGAAAGCGAGACTCCGCGAGGAGGCCGCAGCGGAGAAGGCGAAGCAGAAGGCCGAGGCTGCGGCACAGCGCGAGGCGGAGAAGGAAGCCGAGAAGCGCCGCAAGACCGCACAGCGCGCCGTCACGAACGCGGCGTCCTCCGTCGCGCGTTCGGTCAGCACGAATCTGGTCAACTCCGTCCTCGGCGGCAAGCAGACCAGCGGCAAGACAATCGCCAAGCGCGCCGCGAACAATGCGCTCAGCTCCGTCATGCGCTCCGGCTCCAGTGCCATTGTGCGCGGCCTGTTCGGCAATAAAAAGTGAAGAAATTGTTAAAAACGCCGCTCAACGCCCAAAAATCGAACAGAAACCGTAAGGCGTATATTGAGCGGGCGCGGATAATATGATATTTTAAGATCAGTTTAAGATTCCCCGCAAACGACCAGAAAGAGGGATAAGTTTTTGAAAACACGAGTAATTTCCGCCGTGGTGCTCATCAGCATCACGCTTGCCTGCGTCTTTATCTCCCCGGTGACCCGCGTCATCTTCTTCGCCGCGGCCGGCATCCTCTGCGCGTATGAGCTCAGCCGCAACCTTGAAAAGCTTGAGGTCGGCTGCGCGGCCGGCGTCATGTACGCCTACCTCGCCGCACAGGCGGCGCTGACCCTGATCGACCGCTTCACCGGCGTTGAGATCGGCCTGTTCTGGTACATGGTGCTCTTTGCCTGCGCGGTGTACTTTGCGCTGTTCGCGGGCATACTCCGGAAGGACGTGTCCGGCAAGGGCGCGCTCGGCACGGTGTTCGGCCTTGCGTATCCCTGCTTCCAGTTCTCGATGATAATGGTCATCTGCGTCAGCGACATCTGGCTCCAGACGCTCGCGGTCGCCTGCCTGTCCACATGGGTGTGCGACAGCTTCGCCCTCTTCGGCGGCAAGCGCTTCGGCAAGCATAAGATCGCTCCCTCCGTCTCCCCGAACAAGACCGTCGAGGGCTGCATCTGCGGCGCGATCTCGTCCGTTGTTACCGGCGTTATTGTCTATTACCTGTCGCAGCTCTGGCTGCCGATCCCGTTCTGGCTCTGCGTCGTCACCGCGCTTCTCGCGTCCACGATGGGTCAGATCGGCGACCTCGCCGAGTCGCTTGTCAAGCGCATGATCGGCGTAAAGGACTTCTCGAATCTTATCCCCGGCCACGGCGGCATGTTCGACCGTGCCGACAGCCTGCTTTTCTCCATCCCGACCGCATACCTCTGCCTTATCGTTGCCGGGATGATAGCCTGATCTGAGCGCATCACACCACGGAGGTACCCATGGATACTCTTGATTATTCCGAAAGAAAAGATCTGAAACCGGCGTTGCTGATAATAAATCCGGTGTCGGGCAAGCGCATGGTGCTGCGCAACATCGCGCAGATAATCCGCATCCTGATGGATGCGGGCTATACGGTCACCACGATGATTACCGGCAAAAAGGGCGACGGCACTGCCTTCGCCGCGAGCTTCGGCCGGGATTATCAGCTGGTCTGCTGCACCGGCGGCGACGGGACGCTCAACGAGGTCATCCACGGCCTCGCCTTGGCGAATATCGACGTGCCGCTGGGCTACATCCCCTGCGGCAGTACGAACGACTTTGCCGCGTCGCACGGGCTGAGCACGGATATTATAGAGGCGGCGGAGCATATCGCTTCCGGGTACTCCACGCGGTATGACATCGGCTGCTTCGGCGGGCGGCATTTCACCTATGTCGCGGCTTTCGGCGCGTTCTCGTGGCTGTCGTATACGACGGATCAGAACATGAAGAATGTACTTGGCCATACGGCGTATATCCTCGACGCGATAAAGGATCTGTATAAGATAAAGCCGCTGCACGTGAAAGTCACGGCGGACGGCGTGACGCATGAGGACGATTATATCTTCGGCGCGATCTGCAATACGACCTCTGTCGCCGGGACGATAACCCTGCCGTCGGCAATGGTGGACACGGCGGACGGTGTGTTCGAGGTGCTGCTCGTAAAGATGCCGAAAACGATGCTGGAGCTGGATATGATAATCCGCGGCCTGCTGTCGCAGGATTATTCCTGCCCGAATATCGACCTGTTTCAGGCGAAGGAGCTGGATATTGAGAATCCGCCGGAGCTTGAGTGGTCGCTGGACGGCGAGGCCTCCGGCGTGATGGACAAGGCGCATGTCAGCGTCATCCCACGGTTTCTGAATCTCCGCGGATAATGCGCCGCGCGGGATGCGGGATATAGTAAAGTATAATAGTGTAATGAACACCCCATGCGGTTCACACCGCATGGGGTGTTGGCGTATAACCGTAAGACTTGTTGCGCCCCCTCGGTACCCCTTCTAGGTAGCGAAGCGGCGGCGCACCCTCTCGGCGCCCCTTCTAGGGGAGCTGGCGCGAAGCGCCTGAGGGGTCGCCAGACTTGAATCCGGAGCAGGGCGGAAAAGATAGACTGCACTGCAATTAATAATGTATACGGGACGGCACAGAGGCCGTCCCCTACGGTTATGTTTGTGATGCGCGGAAACACTGTCAAATCGGCGCGAAATCCGAAATCTTCTCGTAGGGGATGGCCTCTGTGCCGTCCCGATTCGTATTTGTATAATAATACACGACGTAAAAATCGGCGCATCTGCCCCCAAAATAACCTGTCATTCCGAGACCAGTGACCGACGTCACTGGTCGTGGGAATCCGCGCCCCCATTTACACCTACTTAAGAATGGCGTGCCGATATAAGGAGAAACGGATTGCCGCGTCGCTTCGCTCCTCGCAATGACAGGTGTTTTATACGCTGCTCTTTCTTTTCTCCACTGACACTTTCTATACCCCGGCGACCCCTCAGTCGCTAACGCGACAGCTCCCCTAGAAGGGGCACCAAGTGGGTGCACAGCGCCGCCATGCGCCAGTGCGAAACCTTTGCCGCGAAGCGCTGCCCCTATTAGGGGA
>CAVCWF010000018.1:0-9789 GCA_963605945.1 Lachnospiraceae bacterium | reverse complement strand
TGATAGTACGACAGCGGCGTCCCCACGTCGCACCAGTAGCCGCCCATCACCTCGCCGCAGATAAGCTCGCCGCGCCGGAGCAGGAGCGGGAACAGCTCCTTGCCGAAGTCGAACGCCCGCCCCGCCGACACAAGATCCATGACGCGCGGGGACACGGCGTAGATGCCGGTGTTCACGAAGTCGGTCACGACGCGCGGCCACAGCGGCTTTTCGATGAAGCTGCGGATGCGGCCTGTCGGGTCGGTGACGGCGAGGCCGTAGCGGAGCGGTTCGGCATTGCGGCACAGCGCGATGGTCACGCCCGCGCCGGATTCGCGGTGGGCGCGCATGAGCCGCGCGAGGTCGAAGTCGCAGGCGGCGTCGCCGCTGATGACGAGAAAATCGTCGTTGCCGTAGAAGTCCGCGCAGTTTTTCACGCCGCCCGCCGTGCCCAGCGCCTCGCGCTCGACGCGGTATTCGAGCCGTACGCCGAGGGCACTGCCGTCGCCGAAATAGCTTATGATGTCCTCCGCGCGGTATTTCACCGCGGCGCAGACCTCATCGAAGCCGTGGCGGCGGAGAAGCAGCAGGATGTGCTCCATCATGGGGCGGCCGAGCAGCGGCACCATTGGCTTCGGCAGCTCGCCGGTTATGCTTTTGAGCCGGCGACCCTCGCCTCCGGCCATGATAACAGCCTTCATATATACCTCCGTTGGGGTGATGGGGGGGAGTTTGCGGGGGTCTGTCTTTTGTCTATTGGCGCGAGTCCGAGACTGGCGACCCCTCAGTCACAGCTTACGCTGTGCCAGCTCCCCTAGAAGGGGCGCCAATGGGTGCGTCGGTTTTCGGGCCGTGCAATACGCAAGGCTTGCGGGACGGCCTCTGTGTCGTCCTGTTCTTACAACAAAGCACAATGTAAAACTATAAATCCAGCCACTAACATTTGCCGCGAAGCGCCTCCCTTGTGTAAAGGGAGGTGGGTCGGCGTAAGCCGAGCCGGAGGGATTGCGCGGTGTAATGTTCAATTATGCACCGTTTTTGGGCGAATACGTAACATTTACAGCGCATGGGACAATCCCTCAGTCGCTCCGCGACAGCTCCCTTTACACAAGGGAGCCAAGAAAAGTAACCTTAACGCGCTCTTTCTTTTTCCATATTGAACGTACGCCAAATCGGCGCACAAATCTAAAACCCACCTGTCATTGCGAAGCCAGTTCGCAAACTTAAGTGAGCATCCAAATCTTTGATTTGGCTAATGCGAACTTACACCTCAGGCGGGCTGTGGCAATCCGCATCCCCTATGCACTGCACAAAAATGTATTGCTGTCCTAAGGAGAAACGGATTCCCACGTCGCTTTGCTCCTCGGAATGACAAAGGTTTTCTATACATTGTACTTTCTTTTCCCTACTGGCAATTTCTGTACACTGGAGACCCCTCAGGCGCTCCGCGCCAGCTCCCCTAGTAGGGGCGCCGAGAGGGGGGCGGCGCGTCGATTTTCGTACCGTGCAAGGTGCGAGGCTTGCGGGACGGCACGGAGGCCGTCCCCTACGGCGTGACTTGCAGGGCACGGTTTCTTTTCCATAACGGCAATAGTCCAATACACCCGCCCCACAATACGTATCCGTATTATTCCCCCGAAAAATAGAATTATTTGTGTTGTCAAAAATGCCGCTGTTTGCTATAATAATATATTACTAAAGAATTTGCATTTTACACCCATTTTCGCATTGAACGCATGGAGGTGCGCCGATGAACAAAAACTTGCAGCGGCTGACCGAGCCGGGCGGGAGACTGTACCTGATCTTCCTCGTCCTCTTCGCGGCGGCGGCCCTGTTTTTCAAGATGTACGAGCTTGCGGTGGCCGAGGGCGTCATCATCCTCATTCTGATGATCTACTCCTTCTTCTCCCGCCGCCGCCGCGCAAAGCAGCTGGAATCGTACATCGAGTCCGTGACCTACGACACGGAGAACGCCAAAAACAACACCCTGATGAATTTCCCGCTGCCCATCGCCGCCTTCCGGCTGGACGATTCGCGCATCATCTGGGGCAACGAGATGTTCTTCGCCATGAGCGGCAGCAGCGGCACGCGGCTTGACGCGCGCGTGTCCGACCTCGTGCCGGAATTCAACGGCAAGTGGCTGCTTGAGGGCAAGACCCAGTATCCGAGCCTGCTGACCGTAAACGGCCGCAAGTACCAGATACACGGCAACATCATCCGCTCCGAGGACGGGGACGACAGCGCCTTCATGGGCATCACCTACTGGGTGGACATGACCGAGTACGACGACATCCGCATGGAGTACGAAAACTCCCGCCCGGTCGCCTGCGTGCTGGTCATCGACAATATGGACGAGCTGGTCAAGAACCAGCCCGACCGCATCAAGAACGACATCCGCGACGCCATCGAGGACAAGCTCAACAAGTGGTGCGAGGACAACAGAGCCATCATCCGCCGCTACGAGCGCGACCGGTATCTCATCCTGTTTGAAAACCGCTGCCTTGAGCAGCTGAAGGCGGAGAAATTCTCCATCATTCAGGAGGTGCATCAGGTCGAAAGCCCGACCGGCATCGACGCCTCGATAAGCCTCGGTCTCGGCGTGGACGCGCCCTCGCTCTCTGAGGCGCTGCAATACGCGACCGTCGCCATAGAGCTTGCGCTCTCGCGCGGCGGCGATCAGGCGGTCATCAAAAACCGGCTCAGCTTCGAATTCTTCGGCGGCCGCGGCAATGAGGTCGAAAAGCGCACCAAGGTCAAGTCCCGCGTCATGGCGAACACCCTCGCCGAGCTTGTGCGCGATTCGTCGAAGGTGCTGGTCATGGGTCATAAATTCGCCGACCTTGACAGCGTCGGCGGCGCGGTGGGCGTGTGTGCGCTGGCGAGACTGCTGGGCGTGAAGGCGAACATCGTCATCGACCTCAACAAGAACTATTCCGGCGCGCTCATCGAGATGGTGCGCCGCCAGCCGGAGTATCACGACACGTTCATAAGTCCGCAGGAGGCGATGCTCCGCGCCGACGGGAGAACGCTCCTCGTCGTCGTGGACACAAACCGCCCCGAGCAGGTGGAGGACGCAGACCTGCTCATGGCCTGCAACCGCGTCGCGGTAATCGACCATCACCGCGTCGCCGCGACTTATATCCACAACGCCGCGCTCGGCTTCATCGAGCCGTATGCGTCCTCGGCGGGCGAGCTGATGACGGAGGTGCTGCAGGAGGTCGTCGACCAGAACGACATACTCCGCTGCGAGGCCGAGGCGCTGCTGGCCGGCATCGTGCTCGACACCAAGAGCTTCACCATCCGCACCGGCGAGCGCACCTTTGACGCGGCGGCCTACCTGCGCCGCGCGGGCGCGGACACCACCGACGTCAAGAAGCTTCTGCAGACCGACATGGACGATACCGTCGCCAAGTATAAGATACTCCAGAGCGCGAAGCTTTACCGCGACCTTGCCATCGCCGTGCCGGAGGAGCCGCAGAACCGCGTCGTCGCGGCCTCGGCTGCGGACGAGCTGCTGAACATTTCGGGCGTTGACGCGTCCATCGTCGTCGCGCCGGACGGAAACGGCGGATCGTTTGCCTCGGCGCGCTCGATAGGCGAGCTGAACGTGCAGCTGATCATGGAAAAGGTGGGCGGCGGCGGCAACCGCAGCGCGGCGGCCGCGCAGTTTGCGGGAACCGACGTGAACACGGCCGTGAAGAGAATATACGCGGCCATAGACGATTATCTTGGATAAATCCAAAAGGAGGATCATATAATGAAAGTCATTTTCAACGCTGACGTAAGAGGACAGGGCAAGAAGGGCGAGATGAAGGAAGTCTCCGACGGCTACGCGCGCAACTATCTGCTGCCGCGCAAGCTTGCCACCGAGGCCACTGCCGACAATATAAACACCATGAAGCTCAAGGAGAAGGCGCGCCTTGCGCAGATCGCCAAGGAGAAGGCGCAGGCCGAGGAGAACGCGAAGAAGCTCGGCGCGGTGCAGGCGATAATCCATGCCAAGGCCGGCGCGGGCGGCAAGCTCTTCGGCGCCGTCACCTCGCAGGAGATAAGCGATGCACTGCGCGAGCAGTTCGGCATCGAGATCGAGAAGAACAAGATCGTTCAGGCCGACCCCATCAAGACCTTCGGCGCTTACACCGTCAAGGCGAAGCTCGGCTATGAGGTCAGCGGCACGATAAACGTGCTGGTAGTTGAGGGATAAAATCTTTTTCCGAGGTGAGTCAGGTTGGAGGAGCTGCTGGGCAGAAAAACGCCCCATTCCGCCCCCGCTGAGCAGGCCGTCATCGGCTCCATGCTCATCGACCCAAGATGCGTACCGGAGGTACTTGAAAAACTGAAGGCGGACGAGTTTTATATAAAGCTCAACCGCGATATATATGAGACGATGTACGCAATGTTCTCCTACGGGCAGACCATCGACCCCGTCACCGTGCTCGACCAGATGAAGGTGCGCGGCGTGTATCAGGACGGCAACGAGAATTACCTCGCGGAGATAATGCGCGTCACGCCCACCGCCGCGAACGTCCTTGAGTACGCCGCCATCGTGCGTGACCGCGCGCTGCTGCGCCGCTTGGGCGAGACGGCGGACGAGATAAACAACATGGTGTACGAAGGCTCCGGCGAGGCCGACACGATGCTTGAGGCTGCGGAGCGCAAGATATACGCTCTGCGTCAGGGCAGAACGGTCGGCGGCCTGATGCCGGTATCCATGGTCGTGCAGACCGTGTTCGACCAGCTCAGCGAGGCGGCAAGCTCCGGCAATAAAATTCCCGGCCTGCCGACGGGGCTTCCCGACCTTGACAGGACGATCCTCGGCCTGAATAAGTCCGAGCTTATCCTGATCGCGGCGCGCCCCGGCATGGGTAAAACGAGTATCGCGCTGAATATCGCGCTGCACGTCGGCATGACGCTGAAAAAGACCGTTGCGATATTCTCGCTTGAGATGTCGCGCGAGCAGCTCACGTCGAGACTGCTGTCGCGCGCGGCGCTGATCCCGTCGCAGAACCTGCTGACAGGCCAGCTCTCGGAGCAGCAGTGGCGCGACATTGCCGACGCTGCGCAGACCCTGAGCGCGTCGGACATCAGGATCGACGATAACCCGACGCTTACCGTATCGGAGATGAACGCGCAGTGCCGCAGAGTCCCTGACCTCGGCCTCGTCGTCATCGACTATCTGCAATTGATGCAGTCTGCCGGCAGCGGGCACTCTTGGTCGAACGAGAGCCGTACGCAGGCGGTCAGTGATATCAGCCGTATGCTGAAGATAATGGCCAAGGAGCTGAATGTCCCGGTCGTATGCCTGTCGCAGCTGTCGCGTGCAAACGAGAGCCGTCAGGACAAGCGCCCGATGCTGTCCGACCTGCGAGAGTCCGGCGCGATCGAGCAGGACGCGGACGTCGTCATAGGTCTGTACCGCGACGGGTATTATAATAAGGAATGTGAAAATCCGAATCTGGCCGAGGCGATAGTGCTGAAAAACCGCAAGGGCTCGACCGGTACGGTGGAGCTGTCTTGGCTGCCTGAGTACACGAGCTTCGGTTCGGTCGAGAAGCGGCGCGAAGATGAATACTGAGCTTATCACAAAATATGATATGCTGCCGCCGGGCTGCAAAGTCCTCTGCGCCGTCTCCGGCGGGGCGGACTCAATGTGCCTGCTGCACTGGCTGTATTCTCAGGCGGAGCGCCTGAATATCACGGTCTGCGCCGCACATTTTGAGCACGGCCTGCGCGGGGAGGAATCTCTGCGCGACTGCCGCTTCGTCGAGGATTTCTGCCGCGAACGCGGCATAGAGCTTGCCGTGGAGCACGGCGACGTGAATTCCTATGCCGCCGAAAACGGCATGAGCACCGAGGAGGCCGCGCGCGAGCTTCGCTATGATTTTCTGCGTCGCGCGGCAAAAGCTTTCGGCTGTGACAGGATAGCTACCGCGCACAACGCGGGCGACAACGCCGAGACGATGCTCTTCAACCTCGCGCGCGGAACCGGCAGCGCGGGACTGCGCGGCATCCCGCCCGTGCGCGGCGAGATAGTCCGTCCGCTCCTCGGCGTGACGCGGCGGGAGATAGAAGCCTACCTCGCCGAAAACGGCGTCCCCCATGTCGAAGACAGCACCAACGGCAGCGACGATTACAGCCGCAACCTCATCCGTCACCATGCCGCCCCCGTACTGCGGGAGATAAACCCCGGCTTCGAGGCGGCGATGCTCCGCACGGCGGAGCTTCTGCGCGAGGATGAGGACTGCCTGAACGGCCTCGCGGCGGATTTCATATCGGCAAATCTCGCCGACGGCAGCCTGCCGCTGGACGGGATAAACGCCTTGCCCGCGGCGATAGCCTCGCGCGTCATGCGCTTGATGTGCCCAAGGACGCTGAGCGCCGCGCACGTCGGCGCGCTGCTTGCGCTCTGCGCGGGCGATGGGCTTGGCTATGCCGACGTTCCGGGGCTGCGCGTTCGCCGGGAGCAGGGGAGACTCTGGTTCGGCGGCGAGACCGCGGCGGAGATGCCGGAGCGGGAGCTGATTCCGGGCGAAACGCTGCTCATTCCGGAGGCCGGAATAAAAATAATTTCCACTTTAACGAATTACACGCAAGAAATTAACAGCCCGTTAAAAACTTATTGCTTCAAATGTGAGAATATATGTGGTACTATCGTCTGTACCGCCAGACGCCCCGGCGACCGGATGCGTCCGCGCGGCAGAGGATGCGCCAAAAAGCTGAAAAGCCTCTTCCTTGAGGCGGGTATGACTTCGCACGAGCGCGATACCACGGTCGTGCTGAGGGACGAAAAGGGCATAATGGCCGTGCTCGGCCTTGCCGTTGACGAGCGTTTTACCCCGAAGCGCGGGGATAAAATATTGAGGATAGAAATAGAAACAGGAGATAATAAGAGCATATGCAGAGAGACATTGAAGGAGTGCTGATAAGCGAGGAAGAAATTGAGCGCCATGTGGCGGAGATAGGCAAGCGCATCTCGGCAGATTTCGAGGGCAAGGATCCGATCTTCGTCGGCGTTCTGAAGGGCTGCTTTATATTCATGGCGGATCTGATGCGCCATGTCACTATAAACTGCTCGATGGACTTCATGGCGGTCTCGTCCTATAACGGCACGAGCTCCACCGGCGCCGTGAAGATAAACAAGGATCTCAGCCAGAACATTGAGGGGCGGCACCTGATACTCGTCGAGGATATCCTCGACTCCGGCGTGACGCTGAACTACCTGAAAAATTACCTCATGGTGAGAAAGCCTGCCTCCATCACCATCGCAACCCTTATGGATAAGCCCGCGCGCCGCAAGGCCGATATCTACGCGGACTACTCCTGCTTCGAGATACCCGATGCATTTGTGGTCGGCTACGGCCTTGACTATAATGAGCGCTACCGCAACCTGCCGTATATCGGCATACTCAAACCCGAAATATATTCATGAGCGCAGGGCTTATGAAAAGGATGTGACTTACGTTTGAAACCTAACCGCAACAGAACCAGAGACCTTGGCTTCTACCTCGTAATGATAGTGATCTTCATCGCCATCATCCTGTCATTCACCAAGGACACGCAGAGTCAGGAGCTTAAATACTCCGATCTCGTTGAGCTATTCACCGAGGAGCGGGTGCAGTCCTTTGAAGTCAAGGGCAACCAGATAACCATGAAGGTTCGCGCCGATAAGGCGGACAGCGCGAAGACGGATACCACCGAAAGCGATTCCGAGTCCAGCGTTGTCGACAGTCTGCTCGCCGGCACTGCCGCCAGCTCCGACGGGACGAAGCTCGTCCGCTGCAAGGTCTATGACTTCTCGGTGTTCTATTCCGACTTCCATGACCTGATCTGGCAGCAGAAGGTCGACGGCATAATCGAGGAGTATAACTACACCGAAGGCTCCACCGTGTCGCTCGTGCTGATGTCGCTGCTGCCGTACGTGCTGATAATCGTCGTCTCCATGGCCGCGTGGTACTTCGTTATGAAGAGAGCCGGCGGCGGGGACATGACCAGCGGCATCGCCAAGTTCAGCAAGGCGCGTACGCGTCTCGGCTCGGACGAGAAGGATAAGAAGACCTTCGCCGACGTCGCGGGCTGTGACGAGGAGAAGGAAGACCTTGCCGAGATCGTCGACTTCCTGCGCGATCCGAAGGCGTACACCAATATGGGCGCGCGCATACCCAAGGGCGTGCTGCTCGTCGGCCCTCCGGGCACAGGTAAGACCCTGCTTGCCAAGGCCGTCGCGGGCGAGGCGGGAGTGCAGTTCCTGTCTATCTCCGGCTCCGACTTCGTCGAGATGTTCGTCGGCGTCGGCGCAGGCCGTGTGCGCGACCTGTTCGAGCAGGCGAAGAAGGCCGCCCCGGCCATCGTGTTCATCGACGAGATCGACGCCGTCGGCCGCCAGAGAGGCAGCGGCCTCGGCGGCGGACACGATGAGCGCGAGCAGACCCTCAACCAGCTGCTCGTCGAGATGGACGGCTTCGGCAGCAACGAGGGCGTCATCGTCATGGCCGCCACCAACCGCGCGGATATCCTCGATAACGCGCTGCTGCGTCCCGGCCGCTTTGATCGCCAGATATACGTCGGCCTGCCCGATATCAAGGGGCGCGAGGCCATATTGAAGATACATGCCCGCGGCAAGCCGCTGGGCGACGATGTCGACCTCAACTCCATCGCCAAGGGCACTCCCGGCTTCTCCGGCGCCGACCTTGAAAACCTGATGAACGAGGCCGCGCTGCTGGCCGTCCGCCGCCGCCACAGATTCATCACCATGGCGGATATCGACGAGGCGATACTCAAGGTTCAGATGGGCCCGGAGAAGAAGAGCCGCAAGATGAGCGAAAAGGCGCGCCGCCTGACCGCGTACCATGAGTCCGGCCACGCCATCGCCGGCAAGTTCCTCGCCCATGTCGACCCCGTGCATTATATAACCATCATCCCGCGCGGCGGCGCAGGCGGCTTCACGCTGTTCCGTCCGCAGGACGATCTGGAGAACTTCAAGTCCCGCGAGGAGCTGTTTGACAATATCGTCATGTCCCTCGGCGGACGTATGGCAGAGAAGCTGTTCCTTGACGATATCTCAACCGGCGCGTCCGCGGATATCCAGCAGGCAAGCTCCATCGCGCGCAACATGGTCATGCGCTACGGCATGAGCGACCGTCTCGGTCCCATTCTCTATGACAGCTCCGACCACAGCATCTTCATCGGCCGCGACTTCGGCCAGACCAAGAGCTATTCCGAGGAGACCGCCGCGATCATCGACGAGGAGGTCAAGCACATCTTCGACGAGGCGAGCGCGCTCTGCGAAAAGATACTCACCGACCACCGCGATGACCTGATCGCCATCGCCGAGTACCTGCTCGTCAACGAGACCATGGAGGCCGAGGAGTTCGCGTACTACTTCGAGCACCATGAGTTCATGCCCGAATCCATGAAGGCCGCGAAGAACGTCGTCCATGACGATACCATCGAGCGCCCCGCGCGCAAGATATCCATGACCGACGGCTACGCCGAGGAAAAGGCGGAGAATACGGAGAAATCCGAACCCGCACCGTCTGATGATCCGGAAAAGAAAGACGAATAACAGAATAAAGTGAGATTTGAAAGCCCGTCCTTTGTGAGACAAAGGACGGGCTTTGACTCTGTGTGGGTTACATTGCCTTTTTTTGCCTATTGGCACTTTCTGAACACTGGCGACCCCTCAGTCACGGCTGACGCCGTGCCAGCTCCCCTAAAAGGGGCGCCAAGGGCGCGGTGCATCTCAATGCGCCAATGCAAAATCTTTGCCGCGAAGCGCTGCCCCTTCTAGGGGAAGTCCCCAGTGCGCACACT
>CAVCWF010000017.1:5700-6250 GCA_963605945.1 Lachnospiraceae bacterium | reverse complement strand
TCACATAGCTGAGCGTTTCTCCGTCAAGGACTACCGTGTCCCGCTCTGGGTCGAGCTTATGTTCCGGAGCGTTGACCGCCGCGCCGTTTACCAGCACGCGCCCGCTCTTTATTATCTGCCGCAGCTCCTTGCGCGAGGCCACGCCAAGCTCCGACAGAAACTTATCCAATCGCATCAGAGGCATAGTATCCTCCCGAAATTCAAAAAATCATATGCCACGCATTATAACATACACCGCGCTCTTTTTGAATAGCATATAAGCGAGGTGATGGAGATGTTCACAAAAAGTTCAGTCTTTACCCGCAAAAAAGCGCTGCTTATAGTCGCCGGAGCGGCTTTTTTGCTTCTTGCGCTCATACTTATCAAATGGCAGGTCGACAGCCGCACAAATTTTACGACGTTGGCCGACCGTGAAAAGTTCCTGAAAAATTTGGGTTGGGAGATAGATTCCTCCACTGAGGAGTTTCACAGCGTCATTATACCCGAAAGCTTTGACGGAATAATGGCGGAATACAACCGTATGCAGCAGGAGCAGGGCTTTGATCTGGAG
>CAVCWF010000017.1:0-5690 GCA_963605945.1 Lachnospiraceae bacterium | reverse complement strand
GATCTTGAGGCATATTGCGGGAAGCAATGCGAACAGTACAGCTACCTGCTGACGAATTACCCCGACTGCGGCGAAAGCGTTATAATTACTATATATATTTTTAATGGAAAAATTATTGCCGGGGACATACATACCGCCGCGCTAGACGGCTTCATGCACGGCATCATACGTGAAAAATAGTAAAAATGCGGGATGAGAACATCCCGCATAAATTATATCCGGTATATTACGCCGCGCCGTCCAGAGCCGCTGCAAGAAGCACGGCCGCCTCGGCGCGCGTCATTTTTTCGCCGGGGAGGAAATTTTTCTCCACTACGCCGTAGGCGATGAGATTTGCGCAGGCCTGAGCAAGCTCCTCATCCATCTCCGCGTTCAGCTTTATATATGACACATCCTGATATGCCATCGCGGCGTTCAGTATCAGCGCCGCGTCCCCGCCGGAAATTGTCTCCTGCGCGGAGAAATTCGCGTTCTCCGCAGCGGTGTCTATCACGCCGCACATCACGGCGGTCGTCACATAGCCCTTCATCCACGCCGGGATTGACGCGTCGTCGCTGAAGCCGGTGGACAGCACGCTGGGGAACGCGTCCTCCCCCGCCGCGAGCATACACATGCTCAGAAATTCGCCACGGCTCAGCTCCCGCTCAGGGTAAAAGCAGTACCGCTCCCCCAGTTTCTCGCCGGTAAATACGCCTGTTTCCGCGAGGCGCAGCGCGGCGTATTCCTCCGCGCGCCCGGACATGTCCGCGTATTCGATATTCTTTTTCTGCTTCTCGATGCGTATTATCGCGGTCGCCTCCTGCGAGCGGTTGCCCTCGGAGTCTATCGCCTTATAGCCGAAATAATCGCGACCCTTTTTCCCTTCGGCGGGCGTATAGATGAAGCTGCCGCCGTCGGAAAGCTCGATAGTCCCCTTCACGGGCGGCGTGGTTATCTCGAAGGTCAGCTCGCCGCCGTCCGGATCGTATGCCGCCAGCTGCCCGCCGACCGATACGCCGCGGTATGTCGTAAGCTCAAGGTTTGCCGCAACCGGCGCGCTGCCAGCGGCCTCAGCCTCAGGCTTGAGTGCGATCAGCCCTGTCAGAAGCATTAACAGCGCCGCTGCGGATGCAATGAATCGTTTCATGGTCATACCTCCAATCCGCAGGTATTTTGTGTATAAAACGGGCAATTATGCAAATTTTAAGTGGACGCTTGTTTATCCGTGTGGTATGATATCAGCAGTCAATAAAATGAAAGGACTGTTTTCATGCAAGCTTCCGCAGCTGCGCTCTGGATCAACACCGTCTTCGCAGGCTTTGACCAGAGCATAACTACCGCAGTACATAATCTCTATCTCTGGGCGGGCGATTTCTTCACGCCGTTTTTCGAGTTTATCTCGTTCCTCGGACATGACGGCATCATCCTCGTCCTGCTGTCCATCGCGCTGATGCTGTTCAAAAAGACCCGCCGTTTCGGTACGGCCATGCTCTTCGGCGTCGCCATCGGGGCGATTTTCACTAACTGCATTCTCAAGGTGCTTATAGCGAGGCCGCGCCCTTATGCGGACGAGAACAGCATTTTCTATCAGTTCTGGCTGCTGGTCGGGCAGAACGTCGAGAGTGACAAGAGCTTCCCCTCCGGGCACACCACAGCCGCCTTTGCGACGATGACCGCCGTATTCATGGTCGGCGACAAGCGCGTGAGCTGGACGGCGTACATCTTTGCGATACTCATGGGGCTTGCCCGCATATACCTTGTAGTCCACTTTCCGTCTGACGTGCTGGCCGGCATCATTGTCGGCATTATCGCCGGTGTTCTCGGCACCGTTCTCTCCCGCAAGCTGCCCGAAAAATTCTATGATAAAAATATTTTTCAGAAAAAAGGCGGTGGAGCGCATTGTTCGGCAGGCTGAAATTCAAAGGCGTTGACAAAAAGCGCATAAGCGATCAGGAGCATATCGACGATTATAATGCAGCGGAGCCGATAGGCCGTGTCCGTCTCGGCAAGCTGTGCATGTATTACCGCGATCTCGGCGTCAAGTATTACGTCCCGTACGATTACATTGACCGCACCTTCACCCGCATAAGCGAGTGTCAGCCGGACGACAGCCCCGCTTATTACTACTACCGTCTCATTCTTGTGCACGACGGCAAGGAGTTTGCAAACCTCATCTTCAACAAAGAAGAGGACGTTGACCGCATCCACGCGGAGCTGCAAAAGATCAATCCCAGCATCGCCTACGGGTACATCCCGCCCGCCGACGGCAAACGCAGAAGATTCTCATAAAAAAGCGCCATGCAGTTTTTGAAGCTGCATGGCGTTTATATTATCTCTTTTATTTGCTTCTGAACTCGTCGCTGCCGAGGAAGAAGAGCGCGAGCGTACCGGGGCCGACGTGCGAGCCGGTGACAGGCTCATAGCAGACCAGCATGATCTCGTGCGGCGGATTATTGCGGTTGAGCAGTTCTATCAGCTGCTCGGCGTCCTCGGTGCAGTCCGCGTGTGCGATGCCGATGCACTGATTGTACGGCTCACGCACCATCTCGTCATACTGCTGCGCCAGCGCCTTGATGGCGTTCTTTCTGCCGCGAGTCTTTTCAAAGCAGACGATCTTGCCCTCGGTGTCGCCTTTAAGGATCGGCTTTATATTCAGCACGGACGCAACAGCAGCCTTTATGCTTGAAAGGCGCCCGGTTCCGCGCAGGTATTTCAGGTCGTCGACCGTGAACACCTGACACATATTGTGCCGCAGCTTGTCGATCTCCGCCGCGTTTTCCTCAATGCTCATCCCGTCGCGGCGGTTCTCCGCCGCCTTGACGACCAGCAGTCCTTCGCCGAGCGACGCGCTGAGCGTATCCACAGTGTATATCCTGCAGGCCGGGAATTCCTCGCGCAGCTGATTTGCAGCTATCTGGGCGGAGTTGTACGAACCGCTTATGCCGGATGACATGCCGATGAACAGCACATCCTTCCCATCCTTCAGGAACGGAGTCATCGCGTCTATATAGGTCTGCGGCGTGACCTGCGAGGTGACCACCTTCGCGCCGCCGCGCATTGCTGCGTAAAACGCCGGGCCGTCAAATGCAGAGTCCCCGGAATCAAGCGGCGACCTGCCGTCCACCATGTAGGTCAGCGGCAGCTCTTCGATCTCCCATTTCCTGAGGTCAGCCGGTTCAAGATTCGAGGATGTATCTGTCATTATGATATACATAATATTTTTCTCCTTATTATCTAATAAGCATTATTAGATTAACATATCTTTAACATTAAGTCAAGTATATGCCCGCACAAGATTATTTACAATCCGTGAATTTTGTGTTATAGTAGCGTTATATGAAACGCTGAAAAGGGAGCTATGGACACATGGGATATGACAAAGCACTTATAGCCGGGAAGCTGCGCCGCTGGGAAAAATATCTTGAGCGCTTCCGTCTCCCCGCATGGGATGACATCCCGGATTTCGGACTGTACATGGAGCAGACGGTGCAGCTGCTCAAGCAGTATCTTGATTATATGCCTCCGGAGCTGAAGGAGGAGCAGATAATCACCGCCGCCACAATAAACAACTACGTCCGCACGCGCGTCATGCCGGAGCCGATAAAGAAGAAATATTACCGCCAGCATATCGCGTATCTTATTATGATATGTACGCTCAAACAGAGTCTCAGCATTGCGATGGTGCAGAAGCTTATACCAATGGGTTTGTCCGACGAGGAGCTGAGAGCGCGGTATGAACGCTATTCCCAGCGCCATCAGGTGACGGCAGGATACTTTGTGGATCAGGTGCGTATGGCCGGGGCAGTCCTGCTGGATCACGAGGATCGTACGGAGCTTGCCGTGCAGAACACGGACGAGCTCATTGCGGCGGCCGCGATAATAAGCGGCTTTGCGCGGCTGCTGGCAGAGAAGCTGATATTGCTCGACGGGCGCGATCTCTCGAACGGCGGCAGCATAGAAATTGACAGATAAATGTATAGCCAAGGGCATGATGGGCATCATTCCTTTGGCTATGTTTTTTGTAAGAATACGGCAGCGTGCGGGGATATTCCCGCTGATTTTTAGCCGTCAAGATGCACAAATTTCATTTTCAAGCGCAAAAATTGTTAAAAATGACGAAACTGTCCATCTTGAATGTAGTATGTATTCCTGCTAATATGAAGCCGTGGATGGCAGACATCCAAAATACAAATTCAGGAGGTCATAACATGGACATTGAATCCCGCTGCCCGGCAACCGAGCAGGAGCTGGCCACTCTGGACGCCTATTGGCGCGCCGCCAATTATCTTTCCGCCTGCCAGCTTTATTTGCTCGACGATCCTCTGCTGCAGAAACCGCTCACCGAAGAGAGCATAAAGAAAAAGATCGTCGGCCACTGGGGCACCGTGCCCGGTCAGAACTTTATCTACACGCACCTCAACAGAGTTATAAAAAAATATGACCTTGATATGATATACATCTCCGGCCCCGGCCACGGCGGCAACGCTATGGTCGCTCAGGACTGGCTGGACGGCAGCTATCAGGAGGTTTACCCCAACATCTCCCGCGACAAGGAAGGAATGCAGAAGCTCTTCAAGCAGTTCTCCTTCCCCGGCGGCATTCCCTCCCACGTTGCGCCCGAAACTCCGGGCTCCATCAACGAGGGCGGCGAGCTGGGCTACTCCCTCGCACACTCCTTCGGCGCCGTGACCGATAACCCCGAACTCATCGCTGCCTGCGTCGTCGGCGACGGCGAAGCAGAGACCGGCCCGCTTGCGACCTCTTGGCAGCTCAACAAGTTCATCAATGCCAAGACTGACGGCGCAGTGCTTCCGATACTCCACCTCAACGGCTACAAGATCGCAAACCCCACTCTCTTTGCGCGCATCTCGCATGAAGAGCTTGAAGACTTCTTCCTCGGCTGCGGCTGGGAGCCGCACTTTGTTGAAGGCAGCGATCCCGCTGAGATGCACCGCCTCATGGCGGACACTCTTGACGAGTGCATCGAAAAGATCCTCGCCTATCAGAAGGACGCGAGAGAGAACGGCAACATGAACCGTCCCCGCTGGCCGATGATCGTTTTCCGCAGCCCGAAAGGCTGGACAGGTCCGGCATATGTCGACGGCCTGAAGGTCGAAAACTACTGGCGCGCGCATCAGGTTCCCATTCAGCCCGATTCTCCTGAGCACATCCGCCAGATCGAGCAGTGGCTGCATTCGTATCACCCCGAAGAGCTGTTCGACGAAAACGGCACTCCCGTGCAGGAGCTGCTCGACTTCCCGCCCAAGGGCACCCGCCGCATGGGCGCGAATCCCCACGCGAACGGCGGTCTGCTGCTGAAGGATCTGCGTATGCCCGACTTCCGTGAGTACGGCGTGGATATTCCCTTCCCCGGCAGTGTTGAGGCGCAGGATATGTCCGTGCTCGGCGACTTCGTGCGCGACATCTACAAGCTCAATGACAAAGAGCGCAACTTCCGCTCCTTCGGCCCCGACGAGACGAACTCCAACCGCCTGAACGCGGTGTTTGAGGAGACCGACCGCGTCTGGAACGGCAAAGCCTACGACACCGACGATCATCTCGCCCCCGACGGCAGAGTCATGGACTCCATGCTCTCCGAGCATGTGTGCGAAGGTATGCTTGAGGGCTACCTGCTCACCGGCCGCCACGGCTTCTTCAACAGCTACGAGGCGTTCATCCGCATCGTGGACTCCATGTTCGCCCAGCACGCC
>CAVCWF010000016.1:0-2672 GCA_963605945.1 Lachnospiraceae bacterium | reverse complement strand
CGGGATCATCGGTGAGCCTATCTCGGCCAGCAGCACCGGGTCTATCTCCCCTGTTTCAGCATACTGCCGCCCGGCCTTTTTCACCTGCTCCAGTCGCGGAACAGTCACCGCCGCGGCCTCCGGCGCGCTGAACATCGGGCTTTCCGGCACAGTCAGAATCGTGTGATTGCCGGGAAACATCAGCTCAAACTGACGGACTGCCGGTTCAAAATTGCGGCGGCTGTTCGGGAATCCACAGCCGCATATCATCAGATATCTGAGATGCGAATAATCCCGCTGCCCGACGTGGACATAGCGCCCGTCCATCTCCGCCAGCGCCATGGACGAGAGCGGCAGGGTGCGCTCGATGAGATTTTTCAGCATTGCGGGCATCCCGTAGCAATAGAGCGGGAAGCTGAACAGCAGCAGGTCGCTTGCGAGCATCCGCTCCAGAGTCCCGCGCATATCGTCGTCTATAACACAGCGCCCACCGTTATATTTGCAGGCAAAGCAGCCGCGGCAGAACTCGATATGCAGGTCAACGGCGTTGATACTCTGCACCTCCTGCGGCGCGGCCTCGTTCATGCCGTCGAGAAACGCGCGAGTGATGTGCATCGTGTCGCTGCGTTCCTTCTTCGGGCTGCCGTTGAAAACAAGAATTTTCATCTGTGAGTCACCCCATACGCGATCATTTCAGCTTCTTCCCCATTTCCAGCCGCACTTCGTGCCGCTCCGGGTCGTCATTCGAGTAGGCGTACAGGTCAAATCCGATAATCACAAAGCCGTTCTTCCGGTAAAACGCGATTGCATTCTCGTTGCAGGACTGCGTTTCAAGGACAATCATCCGCGCGCCTGATGACTCCGCCGCTGCCTGTATGGCGTCCAGCAGTACGGTTCCGACGCCGCTGCCGCGCCTCGCGTTCTCGAACACGCAGATATTGCTTATCAGGAAGCGGTTGTTCCAGCTCTCTGGCGAGCCTTCGACATAGCCGATCAGCTCCCCGCCCTCAAACGCGCCGAATGCTATCGGCTCCTCCAGCCACTCGCTGAAGAACACATCGTCGAACGACCGTTCCTCGGTTTTACCGAAGGGCGTGTATTTCACGCGGAAACCGCCTTCGCCCGCGCAGATCTCATAGTACCCCCGCGTTTGATAGCGCGCGGTGAACTTTCTGCCCGCATATTCTTCCCTATCCAAGCGTTTGATTTCCATGGCCTCTCCCCTTTTCGCTTCTACCGCAAGCGAATTATATGATATATATCATATAATCTATATTGTTATTATACGCTTAATTGGCTTTCCTGTCAACGGCACGATAGTCAAGCGCCGTACATGGATGGGACGATATAAAAACTGCGGGTCAAATTTTGACCCGCAACAATATTATTGTACAACAAGTCCCGCACCATTGTCAATAATGTCAAAGCTAATGTGATTGTAATTGAAGTTTTTCATATACGTGCACAAAAATGTGTCTCAAAAATCATTGATTCTGCGAATTGAAAAACGGCGTCCCGTTTGCTATATTAGCATCAGAAAGGGTGAGTCCGATGTACAAATAAGTCACCCGGCACAGGATGTGATCCGGGTTCGGCGCTGCAAGATCAAAATATTCAGGAGGACAGAAGCACATAAGTTCGCCCCGCTTAGAGGCAAGAAAAATAAATATCTGTGCTTGGTAAATGTGTCCCGTTGACAGGCGGCGCTGCATCCTAACGAAAGCGAGGTAATCAGGATGTTAGATACTAAGAATTCACAGAGATAACCCCTGACTGGCAGAAAGGCAAGAGCCGCAGTCAGGGGTTATCTCTATTTTATGCGCAAATTTGACCCGCCGCCGTAAAAAATGCCCCATGCCTGCCGGCATGAGGCGATATTTTTATCAATAGAATGTAGCAACGTCCTGCGCCGGGGCTTCACATTCCTCGTGGCTGATGTAGGTCAGGACGGGTCCCTTGCGGCTGTACGCGCGGTGGAACTTGAAGTTCACCTTCGCGGTCAGTATGATCCATGAGTCGTCCGTCATAGTCTCGGCCTTGTCCCACTGGCACACCAGCGCCGCGAACTGTATATCCTCGACACAGCAGGTCATAACATGGCGACCCACGATGAAGCAGCCTGCGGGGATCTTCTTGCGCTTGAGCGCGCGGCACTTAAAGCGGACGGTCTTGCCCTCATACTTCTTCGGATCCTCGGACATGTCGCGGTACCACACGGCGTAGTCGTCATCCCCTATCTCGACGACGGGCGCGGTCAGGTCAAACGGCAGCGGATCCTCGATGTCGTCATACTCGACCTTGCCCCCGGCGTATTCGTAGGCGATGTCGCTCCGGCGGGACGCGCCGCGGACTATCTTATGGAACTCCATCTTGTCCATGTTGGGCTTGAAGCGGTTGAACACAACAAGCTCACAGCTCTGTAGCTTGTCGTACACCAGCTGGCGCATGTTATTATTATAGGTAAGGAAGGTGCCCGCGTCGGCGAACATGAACTCCTGATACACCATCCAGCTCTCAGGCATCGCCGAATAGAGCACATCCAGCATCCACATGCCGTTGTACTCCACGACCACGCGCTCAGCCCGCGCCTCGCGGAGCCACTTTTCAAGGTTCTCCGCCGTCAGCTCGCTCTGATCCTCGATGACATGGATGTATACGCTCTTATCGGCGAACTGATCAGGAGCGTATTCCTC
>CAVCWF010000015.1:689-9508 GCA_963605945.1 Lachnospiraceae bacterium | reverse complement strand
GTGTATGGAGTCGTAGTGCTGAAATGGCACAAAAAGAAGCATACCGACACATGGTTCTGGAGAGCCGTGCGAAAGCTGGCGATTTTAGTGCTTATAGGTGCCGTGTTGTGCTTCCTTGTTGCCCCGTTCCCGGATCTGTATAGTGTTCGCGGAATGACATCCGCGGCGGTGATAGTGCCATTAAAATGACCGGCGGCGTGAGGTAAAGAACGCGGGACGGCACAGCGGCCGTCCCCTACGAGAAAATTTCAGACCGTGCGCCGATTTTAAATCGCCGCGCCGCACCGTAACCCACACCGTTTTCAAACCGGAGGGAACATGCAGTATTTTACGAAAGAATTGTGGAGAGACATGAACGACGAGCGCGAATGGATTCGTGAGCGCGCAACGAAAGAATGGACAGTAAACAGTCAACGGTATTACGCGAAGTTCGAAACGATAAAAAAGCGCTTGCCGGAGAAATTCGTTGCTGAACTGCTTGCAAGAGACGGATTCCATGACTATGACTTCCTTGAAATAAATTTTGTTTCAAAGAAGAACATTATTTCGAAGAAGGTCAAGTATTCCTGCGAGCTGAAACTGACGGACGGCAAGGACATCGTTCGGCTTGAGCTGTTGTCGCTGACGGGGCTAAGCATTGCTGTTGATTCGTTCGCAGAAGGCATCTTGGGCAGACTGACGTGGGGATATGGCGAGTTTGACGTCGACTCGGACGGAAATCTCCAATTGAGCATTGTGTGCGACCTTGCAAATGAAATGCGGTTCAGCTTCAAAAAACTCCGGTTTACGTGCAGAAAACGGAAAGGACTGCTGCGTTGAGATGTGCCATATAAAGAGCAGTATATGCCATAACCACGAATAATCCCGCTGGGAAGCACGTCCCAGCGGGATTTCGTTGATAGTGTTCAGGAAAAGAAAAAGAGGGGTGTAATGGCATATACGGTAACTTTCTGCATCCCATGCATATATCCGGCGTGCTCCGGAGCTGCCTCGGCGGGGCGGCGCGTTATTTGGCGGCCGCCTTCAGGACCTCCCCCGTCCCGGCGTCGATTATATAATCGTACTCCGCCTCGGCAGTTTCAAACTGTACCTCATACCAGCTGCGGCCGTACTTGTGCTCAAAGTCGACGTCGACGTCAAATGTCTCCGCCGCGATCACCCCGGCGTCGTCCAACGCTGCGCCGAGCGCCGCGTCCGCGCCGATATAGAGCGCGTGGTGCCGCCAGATGAAATATCCGCCTATGGCCGCGCCGATTATGAGCAGAACTATGAGAATGATAAGCGCTGTTTTCAGAGCCTTTTTCATGCTGATTCCTCCATGACCGGTTATGATAGCGATATTTTCTGCTTCACTTTACGGCTTGAGTATAGTAAAATATTTTAAGAAAATAATTAAAACTTTTCATAATTTTTTCTGCCAGAATACATTACATAATGGAACGCTGCCGCAGTGCGGCGGAACGGAGGAAAATATGAGGGTACTTATTGCGGAGGACGAAAAGCGCCTTAACAAGATCATCTGCGAGGCGCTGGAGGACGAGGGGTACAGCGTGGACGCGTGCTTCGACGGGATGCAGGCGCTGGAATACGCCCGCTCCGCCGACTACGACGTGATGATAATGGACATAATGATGCCCCGCATGAGCGGGCTTGACGCCGTGCGGCAGATGCGCCGCGAGGGCAACGGCGCGCCGGTGCTGTTTCTCACCGCGCGCGACAGCATTGCCGACCGCGTGGAGGGGCTTGAGAGCGGCGGCGACTACTACCTCGTGAAGCCCTTCAACTTCCCTGAGCTGCTGGCTGTCGTGCGCGCGATCAGCCGCAAATACACCGGCAACCGCTCCAATATTTTCACCGCCGCCGACCTGACCGTTGACGTCTCGGCCAAGACGGTGACGCGCGCGGGGAAGAACATCGAGCTTACCTCGCGCGAATTCGCGCTGCTGGAGTACATGCTGCGCAACAAGGGCATCGTCCTCACGCGCGAGATGATCGAAAACAACCTCTGGAACTTCGACTACGAGGGCGGCTCGAATGTCGTGGACGTATATGTCGGCTACCTGCGCAAGAAGATGGACACCGGCTTTGACAAAAAACTTATCCGCACCGTGTGGGGCAGCGGCTGGGTACTGCGGGAGGACTGAGGAATGTCTGCGAAACTGAGAATTACGGCGTGGATAACGCTGATGATGCTCCTGCTGGCGGCGCTGACGCTGGTGTTCGTGCTGGTCGTGAATCACAACGCCATCACGGACGACCCCGCGGGGCGGCTGGTGAAGGTCGTGCAGAAGAATGTTGACAATGTCGAGTTCGACCGCGGCAAGTTCGAGTGGGACGATCTGTCGATGTACAGCCGCGGCGTGTACTGTATGTTCTACAACACTGACGGCGAGTTCATCCGCGGCGCGAAGCCGGAGAGCTTCGACGAGAACACGCCGCTCGACCCGAACGTGATAAACACGGCGGACATCGACGGCGAGAGCTACTATATCTATGACAGCTACGTGGACATGGACGTCACGGGGCTGTGGGTGCGCGGGCTTATCTCCGCCGAGGATCGCTCCGGCCTGATGCATACTATTATAATCCTTACCGCGACGCTGCTGCCCATTCTGCTGGTCGTGACCATCGGCGGCGGATGGCTCATCGCGCGGTCGGCATTCCGCCCGATGGAAAAGATTCTTGCTGCCGTGGACAGCATATCCGCCGGCGAGGATCTGAGCGCGCGGCTGAACATAACGCGCGGGCCAAGCGAGATGCGGCGGCTCGGCGCGGCTTTCGACCGCATGTTCGGGCGGCTCGAAGCGTCGTTTGACGCCGAGCGGCAGTTCACCTCGGACGCCTCGCACGAGCTGCGCACCCCGATAACCGTAATTCTCGCCGAGTGCGACCGCGCAAAGCGCAAGGCGCGCACACGGGAGGACTTCCTCGAATCCCTGAGCGTGATCGAGGAGCAGGGCTGCCACATGTCGCAGCTCGTGCAGGAGCTGCTCGGCCTGACCCGTATGCAGCACGGCACCGATAAGTATCCGATGAAGCGGATGGATCTGAGCGAGTTCGTCGGCTCCTGCTGCGAGGAGTGCCCCCCGCCGCCGGGCTCCAACGCGGAGCTGACCACGGATATCCAGCCCGGAATCGAGGCGAGTTTCAACGCGGGGCTTATGTCGCGCGTGATAGTCAACCTCCTGCAAAACGCCTACAAGTACGGCGGCAGCGATGCGCATGTCCGTGTCTCGCTGCGTACGGATGACAGCGGGAAAGCCGTGCTCAGCGTCTCCGACGACGGTTCCGGCATCGCGCCGGAGTATCAGGACAAGGTCTGGCAGCGCTTCTGGCAGGCCGACCCGTCGCACGGGGAGGACGGCGGATGCGGCCTTGGGCTTGCGATGGTCAAGGAAATTGTGCAGTTCCACGGCGGCTCCGTCGCGCTCGACAGTACGCCGGGCAAAGGCAGCACGTTTTCCGTAACGATATAAAAAGTTGCAAATCTGCGCAATTTTTCACAAATCAGTTCAATAATTCTTAAAATCTATCTAATTTTTTTCTTAAAATTATGCCGTATCCTATGCTCGTAAGGTCAAGGAAAACAAAACCGTTTTTAAGAAAGGATGACGATAAATGAAAACTAACAATATAATCATCAACGCTGCCGAGGCTCTCAAGGCCGTTCTTAACGAGCTGCACCTGAACTCCACCGACGTCGAGTTTTACGATGTCAAGCTTGAGGACTCGCTCTACGAGATGGTCGTTTACACGACTTGGATGCGCTACGACTGCTATGTCGACGCCGAAACCGGCGAGGTCGTCGGTCTCAGTTCCGAGCCGATGCTGCTGCACCCGACGGAGCAGTACGACACGAAGTTTGAGTTCCTGCACGGTTCGCTGAACTTCATCGCGTAAAATGCGAAATAATATGACCGCCCCCGTCCACAATCGTGGACGGGGGCGGGTTTGTTGAAGCGCTGCGGCGGCTCAGCTGCCTTTGGCATCCCGTGCAAATTTCATATACATTGCTATTACGAAGATGAGCACTGGGAATGTCGTGCGAAGCATACGAACTTCCAGACTCAAGCTGTATGCGATTATTGCCAGAATTATTCTGACTGCTTCCAGAATGGCTATTTTCAGCAGAACCTTTTTGCCTTGTTCAGGCTTGACCGTCTTTAAATCTTTGCAGAGCCGTATTATATAGACGGCCTGAACGACGGTGATTATGGTTGAAGCCAGTGATAACAGCATTGCGAATTACCTCATTCGTGAGATTCAGCCGACGCTATCCGTCATCCGGTGTGAATGACAGGATTATTTTTGAATGTTCGGCATACCATACGGTGCCGTAGCATGTTCCGTAGAGAAAACTTCCTAGTTCATACTGAACTTTTCGGGGCAGAACTTTTGCAGCTCCTGAATCCGCTCATCCGTATAACGGATAGGGATAATCCGGTCACTGTTTAGCCAACAATGCTCAAGGTCCGGAAGGTCGTAGAATGTTGCAGGCGGTTTTTCGGAGAGAAAAATAAGAATGTAGTCTTTTGAAACATACTTGCCGGTCAAAAGCGGGGTGCGGCGGACACTGCATATTGAGTCCCAAACAATGGGACGGCAGGTCAGGCATGTTTTTATAGTTATTCCTTCGGCACGAACGGAATATTTCCAGTTCATCCACAGCGTTCGCAGAACGCATATACTTGAAATACATATCAGAATAAGCGTGCAGAGTAGGAGCAGCAGGCTGAATCCTTCGGTGCGGATGACCTTATAGTTCAAATATATCATGCAGCCGATAAACAGAAGTGCTGCAATGCAGTATGCAAGCCTTGCGCGGACAGATACGAGGGAGGCTTTACTGTCGTCCCCGTGCATATACCTCATCATATCACCCCTAAGGCGCTGCCGCCTTACTTGACTGCTTTCATACAATTCAGTACAGTTCGTCCATTCTTGGCCTCGCTGATGGTTTTCCCTATTGACTACGCGCCCTATGCGGTGCTATAATGTAACCACAAAGGGCGATGACGCTTTACGTCAGCTCTTAAGTTAAGTTCATTTTTTTAGAACCGTCACTTGCCGGAGTGGCGGTTCTGCTTTTTTATCCTTACTGTTACGGTGTATCCGAAGATATGTAGAGTAATGATAATCGGCATGTGCTCACCCCCTTTCGGGTGGTGTAGCTGACCGCCTCGCCCTTTGCTTAATGCGAAAATAGCATAAAATGCCGTATAATGTCAAGCCCTGTTTTTGTGCTCGGAGATATGCACAAAAACAGGGCTTGTAATTCTACATTGTCAGTATTCGTATATCCCGCCGCCGATGAACTCGCGGATCAGCGACTCTTTGGCGACGTACTTCTCGTCGATATCGCCGAAGAGCTGGAGCGCGGGCAGAACCTGCCGAAGCTCGTCAAAGCGCTCGATCCCCTCCGGAACGGAGCGGAACAGCTCGGTCGCCGTACGGTTGAACACCGCCAGCTCGTAGGGCAGGGAGGTGTCAAACTGGAAGTTGGCCTTGTCCTTGAACGGGGAGATGTTGTTCTTCTCACCGCGGCGGACGTTTGCCCACATGCTCATCGTTTCCGCCGGGTCGGAGCCGCGGAAGTTATAATCGCGCACCGTGCGCCGCACGAGACGGAACCATGTGCGCTTGAACACGATCTTGCCGCCGAACTCCACGTCGCTGCGCGCGGAGATGTAGAGCTTGAACGCCTCAGGGTGCACGTCGGTTATCATGTTGTTGAGCGCGTGGATGCCCTCGAAGATAACGATCTCGTCCTTGCCGAGCTTGATGGACTTCGACGGCGACTGGACGCGCATCTTGCGCGAGAATTCATACTTCGGCACGAAGATACGCTCGCCCTTGGAGAGCATGGTGAAGTGCTTGTTCAGAAGCTCCATGTCCATGCAGCGCGGCGACTCCAGATCCATCTCACCCTCCGGGGTGCGCGGCACGGTGGCGGGGTCGATGGTCTTGAAATAGTCGTCCATGCCGACATAGTGGGTCTTGATGCCGATGCGCTCCAGCTCGTCGGCAAGCTTCATCGAGGTAGTGGTCTTGCCGGAGCCGGACGGGCCGGACAGCAGAACGATGGGGCTGTTTTTGCGGTTCTCCGCGATGAGCTGCGCCGCCTTTGAAACGCGCGCCTGATATGCCGCGTCACCCTCTTCGACAAAGCCCTTCGGGTCAGCCACGGTCTTGAAATTGATCTCTTCAAGCTTATATGCCATGTTTATTCCTCACAATCCTTATAAAACTCAGATATCTTCGCCTTGTCGGCGCAGGTTTTCTCTATATTCTCGATGTATTCGAGCGGATATTTCGGCGCCATGAGCCGGATATTCCGCCCGTCGCCATGGCGGACGAGCTTCGTCGAGCCGCCTCCGCCCATTGCGATGATGCTGCACAGCTCCTCCATGATGCAGATGTTGTAGAGGTTCACATACCCCGGCTTTGCCCAGCCGACGTTTTCAAAGCCGCCGGACATGAATTTCTGCCTGTACAGATAGTAGGGCGCGTAGCCCTGCGCGGTCAGCCGGTCGTACGCGAGGTCGAGCATTTCCGACACCTCGGCCGGGGACGGCAGCGGCGAACCCTCCAGCGTAATGCGGGAGCCTTTCTTCAGCGACAGCGTGTGCACCGTGATATTCTCCGGCGCGAGCGCGAGCACCTTATCCAGCGTCTCGCGGAAGCCGTCCGCGCTGTCCGACGGAAGCCCCGCAATGAGATCCATGTTCACCGCAAAGCCGCCGACGGCGCGCACCTTTTCGAGCGCATCAACGATGTCGGCGGAGCTGTGCCGCCGGCCTATCGTCTCCAGCACGGAGTCGGACATCGTCTGCGGATTGACGCTGACGCGGTCGACGCCGTGGGCGCGCAGGACGCGCAGTTTATCCTCGCTTATCGTGTCGGGACGCCCGGCCTCGACGGTGTATTCCCGCAGTGCGCCGAGGTCAAATTCGCGCTCCAGCGCGGTGCACAGCCTGTCGAGCTGTGTGGCGTTCAGCGTGGTGGGCGTGCCGCCGCCCATGTATATCGACACGACGCGCAGCCCCAGCGCGCGCAGCTCCGCGCCGACCGCGGAGACCTCTTTTATGAGCGCATCCATGAACGGCGGGATGAGCTTCATGCTCTTCTCGACCGACTGACTGACGAAGCTGCAATACGCACAGCGTGTCGGGCAGAATGGGATGCCGACGTAGAGGCAGACGTCCTTTTCGCCCAGCTCCGACACCGCCTTCACCGTCTCGCGGCTCGTGTCGCGGCAGAGCGCCGCGCGCTTGGGCGTCACGTCGTATTCTTCGATGAAGCGGCGCGTCGCCTCGTCCTCGCTCAGCCCGGAGGCGAGCAGGGAACAGAATATCTTCCCCGGCCTCACGCCGGTCAGCGCGCCCCATGCCGGACGGTGTACGCCGGAAGCGAGCGCGGCGCGGTACATCGCGTTTTTGATGAGCCGCTGGCAGTAGCGATCGGTCAGCAGCTCACTCGCGAGCAGCTCGCGGCGCACCGCGGCGCGGCCATGGTAGACCTCGCCGCCGAGCACCATGCGGCAGCTCGCGGTGGTGAATTTATCGCCGTGGCTGAGCTTCAACTCGAACCGGTCGCCGTCGGGCTTCCCCTGCGGATATTCCGGCCGCTGCTCCGGGAAAAGCGTCAGCAGCATCTGCTCGGCCGCGTATTTATAGTCGTGACCGGTAAAATATAGTCTCATTTCTTGCCCTTTTTCTCAGCGCGCTTCTGCTCGATATAGTCGCGCAGCTTGCGGAAGTTCTCGCCGTTGTGCTCACCCTCGGACAGGTGCGGGTATGCCGCCGCGATACGCGCGTGGATGAAGTTCGTCTTCTTGAGCGCGGCGAGCTTCGCTTCCAGCTCGGCTTTTTTCGCGGCCAGATCCTCGCGGCGCGCGTCCTCGCGCTCCTTCACGGCCTCGTTTATCTCGCTGCGCTTGGACATGACGTCCTCGACGGCTTCGCGCTTCTTCTCTGCAAATTCGGGGTGCTTCTCATCGAAGGCCACACGGCGCTCCTTGCCGCGCTCCATCGGCTCGTATATCAGCTTCTCGCCCATCGCGTCGGAGACGGAGTGGATCGCGCCCTCAAGCTCGGTGATAGCCTTGAAGCGCTTGTTGAGCTTGAGCATTTCAGCAAGCGTGAGTATCGCGTCGAACACCAGCAGCGCGAGCAGTGCAACCATCACCCATATGCCCGCCGGTGTGGAAAGCTTTTTGATGAGCGCGTATATCATCGGATGGATGACGTCCACGACCAGAACGCAGGCGATGCCCCAGATTATCGAGAACTCAAGGCAGACGTAGCCCTTGATGTTGAAGGGATTGTTGCTGTAATCCCACCACTTGTCGTGGAAAAGCTGCTCCATGATGAAGCCGACCAGAAATTCGATCGCGGAGGTGAAAAACATACTGCCGAAGAACAGCAGCACGAGATTGCTTTTCACAGGCTCAAGGATCAGCAGTACGCACAGCACACCGTAGCCGTATATCGGGCAGACGGGGCCGTTCAGAAATCCGCGGTTAACGAAGCGCCCGTGGCGCACCGCGGCGAACGCGACCTCGGCGCACCAGCCGAGAAACGAATAAATAAGCACTATCCAGCCCATTTCGTACCATGTGTAGTTCATGCTCTCTCTCCCTCCCCGGCAGATCCGGGATGATTTTAGCTTATTATAGCAAAGCCGCCGCAAGAACTCAATGCGCAAATTTGCGGCGCTGCACATTCTCATAAAGTGTGCGTTAAGAAGCGGCCGAAAAATTTTAATTTTTCTTAATTTTCTATTGGAAATTCCGCGCGAAATGTTGTAATATATAGGTA
>CAVCWF010000015.1:0-679 GCA_963605945.1 Lachnospiraceae bacterium | reverse complement strand
AGGTATGAGTAATAAGATGGGAGATAGTTTGGATGTTTTCGGTTGGAGAAAAAATAATTTACGGAGAGAACGGAGTTTGTACGGTTGAATGTATCGCGCCGCTGGCCGGAGCCGCGGCAGGAAGCAAGCTATATTATCACCTTCGCCCGTTTATCGGCAGCGGAACCTATTTCGCACCGGTGGATTCCGGGGCATATATGCGCCCCGTGATGTCGCGCGACGAGGCTGAGGCGCTCATCGCCGCCATTCCGGGCATAGAGCCTGCCATCTGCAACGATACGCGCTTCAACCATGTCGATGCATTCTACAAGCAGCTCTTCAAGCTGCACAGCTGTGAGGCGCTGGTGTCCATCGTGAAGGGACTGCGCTGCCGCATGACGGACAAGAAGACCAAGAGCAGCCGCGCGGAAGCGACGATGAAGCGCGCGAAGGATATCCTGCACGGAGAGCTTGCCGTCGCGCTGGACATGGACGTCAAAGAGGTCGAGCCGTACATAATCAACTGCATCGCTCAGGCCAAGGCTGAGAGCTGACCAAAAGGCATGGTGTTTGAACCATGCCTTTTTCGTCTATATGCACGAATTACACCTTGACAATTTGTAAATTATCACGAAATACGCCCTTCTGCGGCTTGACATATGATTTGCGCAAATCTATACTATATTGGATTTATGAATTA
>CAVCWF010000014.1:0-3033 GCA_963605945.1 Lachnospiraceae bacterium | reverse complement strand
GTCTTCTGACCTCGCAGACAATGGTTTATCACGGATTCATGGTGTAGTTCGGAGCTTCCTTGGTGATGTAGATATCGTGCGGATGGCTCTCCTTGAGACCCGCGCTGGTGATGCGGACAAACTTGCTGTTCGTGCGCAGCTCCTCGATATTGTGCGAGCCGGTGTAGCCCATGCCGGAGCGCAGGCCGCCCATCATCTGATATATGGTGTCGCTCACGGATCCCCGGTAAGGCACACGGCCTTCGACGCCTTCGGGAACGAGCTTCTTGTTGTTCTGCTGGAAGTAGCGATCCTTGCTGCCGCACTGCATGGCGCCGAGGCTGCCCATGCCGCGGTAGACCTTGAACTGACGTCCCTGATACACCTCGGTCTCGCCCGGCGCTTCCTCGCAGCCTGCGAGCATACTGCCCATCATCACGACGCTGCCGCCCGCGGCGATAGCCTTGACGATGTCGCCGGAATACTTGATGCCGCCGTCGGCAATGATGGGAACGCCGAACTTGTCCGCGCGCTCGCCGCACTCAAGTATCGCGCTGATCTGCGGCACGCCGATGCCGGCCACAACGCGGGTAGTGCATATGGAGCCGGGGCCTATGCCGACCTTGACGCAGTCCGCGCCCGCCTTGATGAGCGCTTCCGTCGCCTCAGGAGTTGCGACATTGCCGGCAACAAGCTGGATGTCGGGGTACTTGTCCTTGACAAGTCCGACGACGCGCATGATATTCGCGGAGTGGCCGTGCGCGCTGTCGAGCACGAGCACATCCGCACCCGCGTCGATAAGAGCGCCCGCTCGGTCAAGCACGTCGTTCGTGACGCCGATGGCGGCGGCGCAGAGCAGACGACCCGCGGAGTCCTTCGCGGAGTTGGGGTATTTCATTACCTTCTCGATATCCTTTATGGTGATGAGGCCACGGAGCTTATAGTCCTCATCGACTATCGGGAGCTTTTCAATACGGTTTTTCTGAAGGATGGCCTTCGCCTCATCCAGCGTCGTGCCGACAAGACCGGTGATGAGGTTCTTGCTGGTCATGACCTCGTCGATATGGCGGCTCATATCGGTCTCAAACTTCATGTCACGGTTGGTGATGATGCCGATGAGTCTGCCGTCGTCGTCAACGATGGGAACGCCGGAAATGCGGAACTTGCCCATCAGCGCGTCCGCGTCGCCCAGCGTGTGGCCGGAGTTGAGGAAGAACGGATTCGTGATGACGCCGTTTTCGCTGCGCTTGACGAGATCGACCTGCTCTGCCTGACGCTCGATGCTCATATTCTTATGAATGACGCCGATGCCGCCTTCGCGGGCAATGGCTATCGCCATTCTGTATTCCGTGACCGTATCCATCGCGGCGCTCATAACCGGCACGTTGAGCTTGACCTTGTTCGTGAGCTTGGTGGAAAGATCTACGTCCGCGGGAAGCACGTCGCTCTCTGCGGGAACCAGCAGCACATCGTCAAAGGTCAGACCCTCGCCGGTAAAGCGGCGCGCGTATACACTGTTTTGCTCCATATGAAAAGACCCCATTTCTTTAAAATTTTAGCAATTATATCAGATTCTGCGGGAAAGTCAATGTTAATTTTTGCAAAAGTTCGTTTTTGTGCCGCCGCTTATTCATTTCCGTGGCTGCGCGCATAATAAAATATATATTGCTGAGCCAGCCCCGCGCAGTCGCCGAGCGAAGCAGGATCGAAGTCCGGCGGAAAATGCTCCTTCAAAGCGCGGCGTATCCACACGTCAATCGGGAACGCCTCCATATGATACAGTCCGAACAGCACGACGCAGTTCGCTACCTTCTCGCCGACGCCGTTGAGCTTCAGAAGCTCCTTCTTTGCCGCCGCACCGTCCACCGCCGCGAGCCTGTCAAGCTCCAGTGCGCCGGACGCGACCGCAGCTGCGGCGTCTATGATATACGGCGCGCGGTAGCCGCAGCGCAGCGGGGCTAGGTCGGCGGCCTGCAATCCGGCCAGCCGCTCCGCCGGCGGGAAAGAGTAAAAGCGCTGTCCCTCGAATTCAAGCTCGTCCCCGAACATTGCGCACAGGCGCTCAACTATGCCCTTGATGCGCGTGATGTTGTTGCACTGAGAGATGATGAACGAGCACAGCGCCTCCCAGCCGTCCTGCCGCAGGATGCGTATCCCGCGCCCGAACTCGACGCACTGCGCCAGATATTCGCCGCCGTCAAAGCCGCGCGAGGCCGCAGCATAATCGCGGTCGAGGTCAAAATATTCGCGCCACAGCTCATCTGGCGCGGCGGAGCGCAGATACACCCTGCCGTTCTCCGTCCACACCCGCGCCGGATACCCGAAGGCGACGCCGGTATAGACGCCGTTCTCGTCGGCGTTCCAGCGGAAGCACTGCCCGCACTCAAAGGTTTTCACTATATCAAGCTCATCCGCGCCCGCAAGATCCAAAGTATGTATTTCCGTATTTTTCGACATAAAAATCACCGTCAAGATTATAAATCTCAACGGTGATTTTTTCAAGTGGTCAATCATCCTCAAGCAGCTTTGAGGCCGGTACGCCGAGCACTTCGGCAATGCTGAACAGCGTCTCCAGCGATACACCGCGCACCGTTCCCGTTCCCTCCACCTGAGCGATGAAATTCACGCTTCGGCCGATTTTCTCCGCGAGCAGCTCCTGCGTAAGCCCCGCTTTCTTTCGGTAATACGCTATCTTCAAACCCATGGTTATATACTTATCCGCAAATCTGGTATGCATATCTATACCTCCATGCGGATATGCTACCAACAATCAGGCTGAAATATAATTGAGTGCAATTAAATATTTATTTACTTTAAGTAAATATAGATGTAATATAGTTCCGTGAGGTGGAGTTATGGATAAGCTGAAAATGAAAATAGCAGAGGACGCGATAAGGAAAATCGCCGCGGACAGCGGCGAGAGCGTTGAGTCCGTCAGGAAAAACATACAGATCGCGATGGTGAACGGCCTTGCCAGCACGGACGCGGATGTACAGCGGTTCTGGCAGAGCGTCCCCAGCGAAGGGGAGCTCCCGACGCCGGAGGAGCTGATAC